>JBAWXL010000037.1:0-22516 GCA_037144095.1 Bacteroidota bacterium | reverse complement strand
ATGGTTCAGGTGCTGACAGCTTTGTAGTAGGTGCAAAATTGAACTTAGCCGGTTCGCAAGCTTTCGGGATTTATTCAGGTACATTTGATGTAACCGTAAATTATAACTAAGAATTGGTTTTTAATAATACGAAAAGGAAGCTCAATCGGGCTTCCTTTTTTGTTTTAGGTTTGAGTCGATTAACTAGAGGTTATAACACCGAAAATTAATTGCCATTAATTTATGGTCTTACTATTTTCACTACTTTATCAGCTACTTTTACTACTGCTTTTACTACTTTCACTACTTTTCTCACTACTTTTACTACTTTCTCACTACTTTTACTACTTTCACTACTACTTTTACTACTTTCACCAGCTCCCTTACTACTTTCAATAAAACTCTTAATAAATGGACTAAAACTTACAACTGCCACCTAATAAATTTATATTGAGGAATAGAAATTTAAAATATATAAAATGAGCATGTTCTAATACGTGCAAACTCTCTTATTCGAATTTATTAATCTTATTAAGGTAAAACTGGGATGCAATTGTAATCAGTAAGGTCTCAAAAGAAACTAACAGGTCTTTTATACCTGTTAGTTTTAGAAAATACAACTTCTCACAAAGTTGTGAATTTATTCTGATGAGATAAAATTCCCTGCTTTAAGGCATCCCCGGATATTGCGCAAAAGGTCCTTCATTCAACCTTGGTTCAAACAAATTAAAATCATCGAAATCGCATAAACCATTTCCATTGAAATCAGCAATCGTAAAACCATAAATACCATTAGTTAAATAGGGTTCAAATAAATTAAAATCATCGAAATCAACATTCAGGCTTTGATCTAAATCACCTAAATAGAAGGCATATAATCCTGGAGCAATCTGAACCTGTGGATCATTACCCCCCGATGCTTGAAATGAATTGTAAGCATTGATGGTAAAGTCCCAAACAATAGGACTTGTATTAAATGGAACCGCAATAGTTGACCAGGTTTCCAAATGGTTACGTGTGCGCACTCTGATATAATAGTTGCCTATAAGTGAAGGTGAAACCTGAAAAGTTGCCAATCCATTTGTTGTTAAATCAATGCCACTAATGCTCACTCCAATGGGATTATAAGGCGCATTTTCTTCAAATAAATCAACTTGAATTTTATCAGCTACACCTGAACCATACTTAGCAAAAGTAATTCCTGCATTCCAATCTATGTCTTGTGCTTCCACCATGCTATTGCCCGTTGAAGGATCAAATAAACCTTCAAGGAAAAGATGTAGATTAACAGTTTTAATTAAGTTTAAAGAAACTGTAACTCCAAATCTGCTTTGGCTTTCACATCCTCCAATGGTTTGACTGGCATAATAAGTATTTCCATTTACTAAACTATTAGTTGATAATAGCTCATTACCTCCGCTTTGTATATCATACCATTTTATCGAATTACCTGTAACTACTAAATCAGCAATAGTTACAGCATTATAAAACGTTTGAATCGAATCTCCCACAGGAGCATTTAATATCGTTGAAAAAGAAATTTCATTTCCATATGAAGTCCCTAAGCTATTTGTTGCATAAGCTCTGACATAATAAGTCGTGCATGGGGAAAGACCAGTCAAGTTACTTGAAAAGATGCCCATACCTGAACCATCTTCTGAGTAGCTATCTGCTATTGTTGGATTATGAGAAGTACTCCAACAAACACCTCTTGCAGTAACCACCAATCCCCCATCATAAGTTACATTACCACCACACATAGCCGTTGTTCCTAAAACACCGGAAGCAGCTTCGGTACTTACTGTGGCTAAGGCATCTTTAATGCAGCGAACAGAAACCCCAAAACTGTATCCATTATAATAAGGCCCCCCAATATTATCTTTATAGTATATTCCCATATTCCAGGCTAAATTTGAAGTATTATAAAGTGTTGATGACCAAAAAACACAACTTAACCCAATATCATGGTATCCAGCACCCCAATAGTTATATCCTCCTGCAATTGCTGTAAAACCTGTTTCATTCGTCGCTCCAGTATTTGGATATGACCAATGAGCTGTACCCGTTTCTTTTAATTTACCTAAATCACCTCCAACATAATCCATTAGCGTCCCCCATTCGTTTAAAGATGGTACGTGCCAACCCGTGGGACATATTAAAGGGTGAGCTGCGGCATAATAGTTGTATAACCTACCATAAACAGACGCAATGTTATCATCATCATTATAATTGCAATAACCAGCATCAAAATAAGAATAAAAATTTCCCACATTTCTATGAGGTATCTCAGACCCATTTCTATAATGCGTCACTTTCAAATTCTGTTTCATCCAGGTTTGCGTTCCTATTCTAACGGTATCATATCCATTGCCATCATAATCATAAACTGCATATTGATATTGCTGAGAAATAATTGGCCACCCACCTTCATGGTAAAGCGAATCAATTTCTAATTTTGAAAGTGTGCGATTGTACACGCTCACATCATCGATTGTTCCATTAATAAAAGCATGGTCTCCATTATTGTGCCTAATGCCAATATTGATTTTGCAGGTATTCGGAAAATTAATTATTGAAAATTGATTTGTTGAATCAATCAAAATGCCATTTCTGTAAAGTTTATATGTGTTTTGTTCATAAGTAGCGGTTAACATAACCCAACTGTAATGTGTCTCTTTCATTCCCGACCATTTAGTCCTTGAAAAATTATCACTGCCAAATCCCCAACCAGTATTTGTTTCATTATAAACAATTGCATCAAATACTGATGCATCGTTAAACTGAACACCTATTAAACCACCGCCAATTTGATTATTATCATTCAAATATACCCAAGCATTATATGTTTTATTAGTTAATGTATGACTAAGGGAGGTAGTCTGGATATAATAACTAGCCCCGTCAAAACTATAAGCACTATTCGCATTCCCAAATCTATCAGTTGTTAAATTAGCCCCATAAACCGTTCCATTATTTCCATTTCCACTTTCATCATTTGCATTTCCATTAAAAGGATAATATGCCACTAATCCATCCAATAAAGAATAAGCTGTAGTAAAACTTACCTCATTCCCATAAGCCGTCCCCAAACTATTAGTAGCATAAGCTCTCACAAAGTATGTAGTCCCCGAAGTTAAACCGTTAATACCACTAGTAAAACTTCCTATTCCAGAACTATCAATTGTAAAACTATTTGACAAAGTAGGATTATGCGAAGTACTCCAACAAACACCTCTTGCAGTAACAGCCAAACCGCCATCAGAAGTTACATTACCACCAATCATAGCTGTTGTTTCTAAAACACCAGAAGCAGCATCTGTATTTACTGTTGCAAAAACATCTTTTATGCAGCGAACAGAATACCCCATATGCTTAACAAGATGCCCTGACCCTGAATAAGTATTAAAAGATTGCATACTTTGGTACCATGCTGATGATGGATCATACTCATTTAAACTCCACCATGCAGTACCAATCGTAGTGTAAACAAACGTAGCATCAAAAGTTCGGTATCCTGCGCCAAGAGCCGTAAAACCAGTTTCATTCGTTGCAGAAGTGCCAATTTCCCAGTGCATATTACCTGTTTCTTTAAGTTTTGCTCCTGCATCATTGGATCCTCCCACAAAGTCAGTTAATGTTGTCCATTCACCCAAGGAAGCAACATGCCAACCAATCGGACACATATTACATGAATCAGCAACAGTATACCAATTATACAATCTTCCATAAGTTGCAGCATAATTAGCATCATTATTATAATTACAATATGCTCCTGTTGTTAATCCAGCCCATGCAACATTATCAGTCACATTAGGTATCGCATCTCCATTTCTATAATGCGTAACATTAAGATTCTGTTTCAGCCAGGTTTGTGTCCCAATCCTAACTGTATCATATCCATATCCATCATAATCATACACTGCAAAAGTGGGAGTTTGAAAAGTAGTAAAACTCATCTCAATCCCATAAGCCGTCCCCAAACTATTAGTAGCATAAGCCCTAACATAATAAGTAGTTCCTGAGGTTAACCCAGTGATAATACTCGTAAAACTTCCTATTCCAGAACTATCAATTGTAAAACTATTTGACAAAGTTGGATTATGCGAAGAACTCCAGCAAACACCTTTTGCGGTAAGAGCCAATCCACCATCTGAAGTTACATTGCCTCCACATTGAGCAGTAGTTTCAGTAATATTGGAAATATTATCTGTGCTTACGGTTGATAATTGATCTTTTAAACATCGCACAGAAAAACCATAAGACTTAATACTGTTGTACCTGAGTGCATAATTATAGGTGTAATATACGAACCTTACCCAAGCATTTCCATTGTCGGATTCGTTAGAACTCCACCAGTGTCCATGAGTACCAAGATCCCAAAATGAGCCATCCAAGTCACGATCGCCTGCTGGTAAACCAGTAAAACCTATTACATTTGTTGCATCTGTATTAGGGCTATTCCAATGTGTTGTTCCTGCTTCTTTAAGTTTACTTCCAGCAATACTTAAGCCTCCAATATAATCTGTCAATGCTGACCATTCAGCATCACCCGGTACATGCCAATCAGTTGGGCACATATTTCGAGAATCAGCAACAGTATACCAATTATACAATCTTCCATAAATAGCGGCTATATTTGCATCATTATTATAGTTGCAATAAGCCCCTGTGGTTAATCCACCCCAAGCACCCCCATCAGTCACATTTGGTATCGCATCCCCATTCCTATAATGAGTAACATTAAGGTTTTGTTTCAACCATGTTTGCGTTCCGATAGTAACCGTATCATATCCGTTGCCATCAATATCATGCACTGTAAAAACATGTTGGGGTGTCGTAAAACTCACTTCATTTCCATAGACAGTCCCCAAACTATTAGTAGCATAAGCCCTAACATAATAAGTAGTTCCTGAGGTTAACCCAGTGATAATACTCGTAAAACTTCCTACTCCAGAACTATCAATTGTAAAACTATTTGACAAAGTAGGATTATGCGAAGAACTCCAGCAAACACCTCTTGCAGTAACCGCTAAACCGCCATCATAAGTAACATTACCGCCACTCATAGCGGTTGTTTCAGTAATTCCTGAAACAGATTCTGTACTTACAGTTGCCAAAGCATCTTTTATGCAGCGAACAGAAAAACCATCCACTTTTTCACTACTATTTGGACCAACAACCCGATAGTTATTATACATAGCTCTTTGCCATCCTTCAGTTGCATTATTCTCAGTTGAACACCACCATGTCCCTATGTCTCCAATAAATTGAAAAGTACCATTAATAAATCTATAACCACCTGGTAATGCTGTAAATTCAGTTTCGTTAGTTGCATCCGTATTTGGAGTTTGCCAATGTGTTAATCCGGTTTCTTTTAGCTTACCACCTGCAACATTTAATCCTCCCAAATAATCTGTCATTATTGTCCATTCGCCATTTGATGAGACATGCCAATCTGTTGGACACATTCTACGGGAATCAGCAACTATATACCAATTATACATTCTCCCATAAGTAGCAGCAATATTTGGGTCATTATTATAATTGCAATAAGCTCCTGTTGAAAGCCCTGCCCATTCTCCTTTATCAGTAACATTAGGTATATCATCCCCATTTCTATAATGTGTCACATTCAAATTTTGCTTCAACCATGTTTGCGTTCCTATCCTAACAGTATCATATCCATTGCCATCAAAATCATGTACGGCATATTGATGAGGTATAATTGGCCAGCCTCCAACGTGATACAATGAATCTACTTCGTTTTCAGCTAATACCTTGTTGTAAATACTAATATCGTCTATTTTCCCATCAAAATAATAATAGGAATTATAGCTACTACTAAAGTGATCATACCCTATACTAAAGTTTTTATCTGTATTCTGAATATCTAATGCCCGTGTTCCCTGTGCATCCAAAACATCATTTTTATAAAACTTCCAATGATTGGTTGATTTATCAAAAGTAAAAACTATATGATACCATTGGTTTAAGTTAACATAAGACGATTTTGGATTGTCTGATGAAGCATAATTTGGAGCAGAACAAAAATTTACAAACCCATTTGGATCTATTGTAATGCCCCAACTTCCGTCATTATCAATACCTCTATGATGTTTTTGCAGAATATATTGATTTTGGTAATTGGCGGCATTAAACCATAAACTTATCGAAAAATTATTTGTAATATCAAGCAAATCATTATCTGGTCTTGTAATTTCACCATTTCCATTAAATTGGTATGCTTTGTTGTTATTCCCAAATCTATCAGTTGTTGAGATAACATTATTTTCTGTGCAATTCAGGTTGTTCCCACTTTCATCATTGGCATTTCCATTAAACGGATAATAGACAATAGGCCCATTATTTATATTTGCAGATATGGTAAAACTCACCTCTTCCCCATAAGCCGTTCCAAAACTATTAGTAGCATAAGCCCTGACATAATAGGTAGTACCAGCGATTAGCCCAGTAATATTACTGGTAAAGGTTCCTGTTCCGGAACCATCCGTTGTATTACTAACTAAAATGGTTGGATTATGTGAGGTGCTCCAACAAACACCTCTGGCTGAAACTACCAATCCACCATCATAAGTTACATTTCCCCCACTCATAGCCGTTGTTTCCGAAATACCGGATGTAGCATCTGTACTTACTGTTGCCAGAGCATCTTTTATGCAACGAACAGAAAAACCATCTTGTTTGCACCATTGGTACTGATTATTTATTATGTTTTCAGATGATGAAGTTATATACCAATACCAAGCATCATAAGTATCATAAGGAGTTGTAGTCCAAAATACAGCGTTTATTCCTAATGCATAAGATGCATTATTGTCTCTATAACCACCAGGGAGAGCTGTAAACCCACTAACATTAGTTGCTCCAGTATTGGGAGAAGTCCAATGAGAAATTCCCGTTTCTTTTAGTTTGCCTCCGGCAACATTATCTCCTCCCAAATATGTATTTAGTACTACCCATTCTGTATCACTTGGAATATGATAATTTAATGGACATAAATTACGCGAATCAACTATGGAATAATAATTGTATAATTTCCCATAAGTAAGGGCATAGCTGGCACTATCATGATAGAAACAATGCTCCTATCAACTGTGTAGCCCAAGTATAATTATCAGTCACATTTGGTATCGCATCCCCATTCCTATAATGAGTAACATTAAGATTTTGCTTCAACCAGGTTTGTGTGCCAATTGTAACGGTATCATATCCGTTTCCATCAACATCATGCACCGCAAATTGATGAGGAACCGCCCATCCACCTTCGTGATATAATGAATCGATTTCGGTTTCATTTAAAGCTCTGTTATAAATGCGAATATCATCAATTGCACCCGAAAAATACGAAATCAATAACGAAGCACTTGGGAACCAATATGTTTTACCTATAAGTAATGGTTCGTTGTTGGTGCTTAACAAATTACCTAAATTAGTATTATCTTCTATTAAAAGAATCCCATCCTTATAAATTTTTACTGAGCCATTATTATAAATGTATACTATATGTTGCCAAGAATTTAGATTGACGGAATTCGAAATATGAACATCAGAATATGAACCATCTGTGCATGAAGCTTGAATTCTTAAAAAATTTTGATTTGCAGAAGTTGAAAAGCAAGATTGATTATTTTTATCTTGCGGGTCTTTACATATAAAACCAGAATAATGTGCCCAGTAGCCTGCAGCGTTAAGATATGAATTAAAGGCATTTGGGTTTATCCACCCACTAATAGTTATATTTGAAACATGCAAACTTGTATCATCTAAAACTTTAATATAATTACTTACCCCATCAAAGCTATAAGCCTTATCCACATTCCCAAATCTATCAGCAGTTAGAGTAGCCCCATTTACAGTTCCATTATTTCCATTCCCACTTTCATCATTGGCATTGCCATTAAAAGGATAGTAAGCCACAAGCCCATTGGTGGGTATTTGGGCATTAACACAATAAATCGTTGCCAATAGAAGCAACAAAAAGGATAGTAGTTTTTTCATGTTGGTTGTTTTTTTGTTTGAGCAAATTTACATATTTTTCAATTCACAACATGTTTTCTTCAAAAAATCAAAAAAAATCACACTTTGTTGTTGGTTATCTTTTTAACCGATGCGTTTCGGCAAACTCAACGACCAGTGAGGTAAAAGTCACTGAGCACCAGGTCACCGAGCGGAGTCGAGGTGCGGTCACTGAGCCCCCGATCACCGAGCGGAGTCGAGGTAGGTATATTTATAGTTATCCACAAAATGAAATAATTTGTTTTTTTGTATTCAAATTAGAATTTCAATAGTAAATGGCTTAATCAAACTTAATGACTCTATTATCTCTAAAGATTTTTACAAGTTAAAACTAATAAGAAGATTAACATAAAGTATTCAAAAACAAGAAAAAATGAAATTTCAGTTATGATATTGACTTCTTTATTTCAGCACTGATTTTAGTGCTTTAATATGGTCGGGATAATGAATTTCAAACTTCAGTAGCAACAATCACTTTCGAATAAAACATATCAGAATCTTGGTTGTTAAAATTTAAACGCATCAAGCATTCCTAACATATTTTTAACCTTGAACTTTGTATATTTCTCTGTCATTTTTTGATCAGAATGAGCCATTAGGTGCTGGATAGTTTTAATATCCATCCCTGAGTTTGAAAGCACATTAGCAAAAGTATAACGAGCGGTATGAAAACTTAGTTTCTTTTCAATCTTTGCATACATAGCTATAAGCTTTAAGTATTCATTTGTTTTCTGATTAGTGTATACATTGAATAATTTTTCTCCCTGATATCTACTTTTATGAAGTTCAGCAAATGCGATGCAGTTCAATGCTTCATTCGTTAGTGGGATAATGGTAGTTTCTTTCGTTTTTTGGGTATGAACTTTAATGTATTTTATGTTTTCTGTTTCAAACACATTTGATTTATTTAGGGCTAAAACATCAGAGTATCTTAAACCGGTATATAATGCAAATAAAAAGTAATTCAAAGTGTTTAAAAATTTGTCACTGAGGTCATTTTCATAAAGTTGAATCAATCTTTTTATTTCTTCGATTGTCAGAAACTCTTTATCAACAGTTGAATCTTTTATTCGATAATTATTGAAAGGATAATGATTTCTGTCAAGGACATTAATTTTATGTGCATAATTTAAGAGTGCTCGAAGCTTACGAAAGCTTTTGTTAACTGTATTGGTGACATTTTTCAATTCATTACGTAAATAATTCTCATATTTTATCAAAAACTTATTGTCAATTTCCAATAATGAGACATTTTGTTTAAAACCCCTTAGTTTCCTTTTTTCTTGCTGATAAATGGCAATTGAACCAGCACATAATCTACCTGAATTATTTTCCAAAAAATCATCAATCAAATCTTCAATAGTCATTATTCGCTTTTTCAAAAACAATTCTTCAAAGGAATTAAAATTTATAGGCTTCTCATACATTTGCATATTTAATATCGCATCGTTTGCTTTTTTCTTACAACTTGTAATGAAAGAATTAATTTTGAAGGCATCGTTGTTTCGTTTGAGAACTTGCCCATGATCATCATCCCAATCATTAGGGTTTAAATAAACGCTGAGTGGATAATATTTCTGCTTGCGGTCAATAGTTACTCTTAATAAAACAGGACATGTCCCATCAGATTTTGTTCTTTGTCTTCGGATAATTGCTTTTAGTGTTATATTCATTTGGTAATACATTGTTGAATTTGGTAAAACAATGGTAATACAAAAGTAATAATAATACGATGTCCTGGGTTTTTTATTATGAAGAAAAAAATCATAATTGCTTAAAAACTAAACGAGAAGAGATCTTGGATCTCTTCTCGCAAAGTTTTTAGTAGTCCGTAGGGGATTCGAACCCCTGATTTCTAGGATGAAAACCTAGCGTCCTGGGCCGACTAGACGAACGGACCAAAATCGTTGCAAAAGTAAATAAAATATCTAAAAATCAAACAAAAGTTTGAAAAAATATTTTTCACAAAACTGAATCACTGTCTGAATGAAAGCGAAAACCCATTCTTTTTGCCGTTTTCAGCTTCATATTATCAATCGTAACTTGCATATCATCAACCGTAACTTCCTGAATGCTTGCATAAGGTGGTGTTAGTAAATCAAAGGAGGTTGAATATCGAATTGCAGCTTCAACAAGTTTGTTTGCTGCATCTTTATTAAATTCTGACTGGGTGAAACTATTCTGCACCAAGGCCAATTCTTGTTTCCCTTCAATAAAATAATGCATGTCTTTGTTAACAAACATTCGGCCAATTAAATATCCTGAGTCGTTTATGCGGTTATACTTAAAAGAATCAGCAAGAAAATTATAAATATGTATTACCCCACAATAGGAACGTTTAATATCTTCCTTGATATAATGAGTCTTCATGATAGGATGATCTCGTGAAAATTCAAAAATATTGGTATGCATTAAAAAGATTATGATATCACCTGCAAATTTAAGTTCAATCTGAAAATCACCCTTTTCCTGATATTTAAAGGGGATATTTTTCATTTGAGATTTCGGAAGTAGTTGATATTCGTCGGAAAGTTCTTTTATGGTTAATTTAATTATTCGCATGGCTTCAAAAGCAGAAGCATATACGTTTTGTTTAAACGACCCTTTTTCGATTATCGCTTTAAATAATTCCTGATGTTTGTGAGCTTGAGTTTTCATTTTAAAATTTGCATTGTTAAACCATTGAGCTTTTCTGAAAGCAACTATAATATTGAATTACAATTTTCACGATTGATTTTTTATTCAAATAAAAGAAAATAAATCGTCTACAATTTTACGAAAAATATTAATATGTTATACAGATGAAGCAATTTTTACAGCAACATTTTCCCCATCAATTGCTGAAGAAACGATTCCGCCTGCATATCCTGAACCTTCGCCACAAGGATATAAATTTGCAATATTTTGAGATTGCATGCTCTCTGAATCGCGAAGAATTCGTACAGGGGAGGATGTACGGGTTTCGAATCCTAACAAAACAGCATTTTCTGTTATAAATCCCTTTATTTTATTGTCAAATAAAGAAAAACCTTTTTGCAATGAAGACGTAATCCAACTGGGAAGCATTTCGTGAAGTGGAGCTGAAATAGTTCCCGGATGATAAGATGTGTCGGGAATAGAAGTTGACATTTTCGATAAAAGAAAATCGGTGAGTCTTTGGGCAGGAGCCTTCTGAGTTTGTCCTGAAGCAAGAAATGCTGAGTTCTCAATTTGCTGTTGGAGATTTAATCCACTAAGAGGGTCATCAGGATTCGAAAGGTCTTGCAAATTTACAGAAACCACAATACCTGAGTTGGCATAAGGAGAATTACGGTTCGAATTCGACATGCCATTTACGACCACCTGAGAGCTTTCGGTTGCTGATGGCACAATTATTCCTCCAGGACACATACAAAATGAAAAAACACCTCTGTTGTTCACTTGTTGCACTAAGGCATATTCGGCAGCGGGCAAATAGGGACTTCTAACTTTGCTATGATACTGAACACTATCAATCAATGCTTGGGGGTGTTCAACACGAATGCCCATTGCAAAAGGTTTTGCTTCAAGTTTAACATTCTGCTGCTGCAACATCTCATAAGTGTCTCTTGATGAATGTCCGGTTGCCAATATCACAGCCTTCCCTTCAAATAAATTCCCATGCTGGTCAACAACTCCTTTGGCAGCATTATCTTTAATCACTAAATTGGAAACCTTAACCCCAAAATGAAAACTTCCTCCTGCTTTAGTTATAGTTTCCCGAATAGATTGAATGATGGCCGGTAATTTATCAGATCCAATGTGAGGATGCGCATCATATAGAATTTCAGCTTGTGCGCCATGATTGACCAAAATTTGCAAAATGCGTCCAACATCACCACGCTTTGTCGAACGGGTATACAATTTCCCGTCAGAAAAGGTGCCTGCACCTCCTTCTCCAAAGCAATAATTAGAATTTGGGTCAACGATTCCTTTTCTGTTTAATTGTGCGATATCCAGTTTTCGTGAACTTACATCTTTACCTCTTTCGAGAATAATGGGCTGTAATCCTAATTCAATCAAACGAAGTGCAGCAAACAAACCGGCAGGTCCGGCACCCACAACGATTACCTTTTGGCTTTTTCTTACATCTTTATAATGAAAAGTGGGTTTATTTAGGTTTGCATTAAACTCCTCATTAATAAAAACTCTGAGCTGTAGGCGCATTAACACCTGACGATTTCGTGCGTCGAGTGATCTTTTAATTATAGAATATCCATTAATATCATTCTTCTCAACTCTCAGTTTTTGAGCAATAAGGTGGGTGTTTGCTTTAAGGTGAAATGCTTGCTCCGGATTCAGAACAAGTTCGATTTCTTTTATCATAAAAAGTGTCTAATATTTGCCACCTTCGAAGGTGAGTGAAAACTGAAATATTTTTGAATTCAGCCTTTCAATACTGGAAGCAAATAAATTGTTTTCATGCACCAATTGGTCTTTAAACCCATATGACATTTTAATTTCAGTTGCCAGTTTGAAGTATTCCATATAAAAATCGAAACCAACTCCGGCTTCAAGCAGATAATCGTCACGATAGAGTTTCACTTTAATGTCTTCGGGGTTGTCTTCTTTTTGTTTTGATTGAGAAGCCATGTCGATAGATATTTTCCCACCTGCAATCACATAGGCTCTGGTGTTATCTCCAATTCGGGCTGATTTTAATTTCACATGAAAAGGAAAATCAATAAAAATCGATTCTACCTTTTTAGTAATGGTTCCAACGAAATTTGAATTACTATTTCGAATGGAATAGGCCACATCTCTTTCTCCAAAAGAAAGGGTTGGAATGAAACGAAGATCCCAATATGTTGCCAGTTTCAAATTAGAAACTATCCCTATATCGAAACCAAGCTGAGATTTAGATTCAACTGAAAGCAAAGAATCGAACTCTGCCAAATTGCTATAGGGTTTTATGGCGAAGTTCATCTGATTGAATCCTAATAAAAATCCAAAATGATATTTCGCTCTATCGAGGTTCAATAAGTTCGGACTCTTTTGCTGTTGAGCCGATACTGAAGTCAACAGTAGGTTTGAAGCGAACAAAAAGAAAAAAATAAATGCTTTGTTAGTTTTCAAGTGTTTATATAAATGTTCTCAAAACGTATAGCGTTCTGAATTATTTCAAAAAGGAATGCAAAATTAAGAATTTTCTTTAAAACATTCATACAAACAAACCATTCCAAAGGTTAAGGGAGTATATTTTGCGCTACTATAATTACATTTTCTCAAAATATCGAGCAAAGCGCTCCGGTTTGGAAAAATAGCTGCAGAGCGCTGAAGATATACATAAGCCTTGGCATTTTTAGCAAACATGAGTCCGGCTAAAGGCAGGATGGTGTAGGAGTAAAGTGCATATAAATAACTGAAAGGAGGCTTGGGTTTCGAAAATTCGAGGATTAAAAGTTTTCCCCCGGGTTTTAAAACACGCTGCATTTCGGTGAGTCCTTTTTCCAGGTTTTCGAAATTTCGAATACCAAAAGCTACTGTGATACAATCGAAACTATCGTCATCAAAAGGAAGCTTTGCAGCTTCGGCCTCAACAAAATCAATGTTTTCTGCTACTCCATAGTCGGCTGCTTTTTGCACTGCCACTTCCAACATCTTTGCAGAAATATCAATTGCGGAAATATGACAAGTATGCTCTTTTAGAATCTTAAAAGCCACATCTCCCGTTCCGGTGGCCACATCCAACACTCGCTTGGGTTGACACATCTTGACAGAAGCCACCAACTTTTTTCTCCAGCTCTTATCAATATTAAAAGACAACAAATGATTCATCCGATCATAGCTTCCGGCAATATCATTAAACATTTCGCTGATATGCTCTTTGTCTTTATTGAGTTGATTTGAAGTATTCAAAGAAGTATATGTTTTTTAAGTTTTAAAAATTCCCTTATTTTTTCAAACAAAGTATTTCTTTCAATAATTTTTCCTTGCCAATGGGCACCACCCCCACCTTTTCGCAAACTAAGCCACCGGCAAGGTTTGAAATGGCAGCAATTTCGGTCGGACTCATGGCGCAAGCCAGGCATAGTGCAGCGGTAGCAGTGAGGGTGTCGCCGGCGCCCGAAACATCAGCAATATTGCGGTAGTGTGCCGGAATAAGTTTTTGTTCCAACACATTTTCAGCATTCTTTGCGCTCACCAACACTCCATGTTCAGAAAGTGTTACCAACAATATGTCGATATTTTGTTTTTCCTGAAAGCGGCTAACAGTCGAAAACAGTTGTTTATGATTTTGAACTTTTAGGTCGATGGCAAGACCTTCGCGAAGCTCTTTAAAATTGGGCTTAAATAAGGAGAAATTTTTATAATGATTGAAGTTACGCTTCTTTGGATCAGCTATAAGCGGAATATTGTTTTTTATGGCATAAGCAGAAATATGCTTTATTAATTCAGGAGTAATCACCCCTTTATCATAATCTTCAAACACCACCACGTTGATGCGTTGTTGTTCAAATATAGCTTCGATTCTTTCAATGAGCTTTTTGTTTTCCTTTGTCGTAATTGAAGCATCTAACTCCATATCAATGCGCAGCATTTGAGCATTGTTGCCAATTACCCTCACCTTATTGGTGGTTGGACGTTCGTTCGACGAAACGATGCCACTAGCCGACATCTTATACTCTTTCAACAAAGAAATAAAATCTTCACCATTTCTGTCATTCCCAATTAGGGAACAAAGAATAGGATTTGCCCCAAGTTCCTGAACGTTGAGTGCCACATTGGCAGCGCCCCCCAAGCGAAAATCAGTGTTTTGAATATTCACCACGGGCACAGGAGCTTCTGGCGAAATGCGTTCGACTTTTCCCCAATAATAGGTGTCGATCATCACATCGCCCACGATTAAAACATTCTTTTCGCTGAAGGTTGCAAAAAGTTTTTCGTATGAATTAACGCTCTCCGAAAACATAATTTCTTTTTGGCAAAGATAATATTATTCTTTGAATAGGGGTTTAGGCTGAAGGCAATAGACAGTAGGAGGGAGGTGTGCTAAAAGCATCTGGAGTTTTGACTACTTGAAGTTGGTGAGCTAATTATGAGTCTACTCTGAAAAGTTTTTTTAATTAATAAATCAGTGAAACTGTGGCATTTTTTTCTCATGCTTTTCAGAGTGGGTTCAATTATTTACATTTATTGGTATATGAAAATGTTTTCCCAATTCAGCTTTTCATTAAAACAATTGAATTAAGTTGAAGAATGATCTTCAAACTGTATCTTTTTTAATCTTCCAACAATGGCTACATCTTTTCGCCCGAAAATTTGAGCGAGTTCAGAAATACTTTTCCCTTCGATATAAAGTTTTTCTAACTTTTCGTCATCCATACTATTCCAGTGCTTATTCGCATTAGGATGATATCTGCTTTCTTCATCTATTTGGTTATCAACGAATGATAATGCTTTCTTGATTTTTCTATTATGCTTTCTCAGCTCTTTGCGTGATCTGTTGAAAGCATCTCCAAATATTTTCATATCTTCACTAATAATAATTATACGCTGTTTATTACCTTCTTTTTTGACTTCCGTAATTTCGAGATAACTTCCAAATTTCTCATCAATTAAAATATCAAAATGATATTTACTTATTCCAATCTTAGTCGAAAAACGCTTTAATAGTTCACTTTCCATATATGTTTCAATTTTATTAGGGGTTAATACACTTACAACTTACTTCAACTTTTCTTCAAGTCCAAGCTTTTGCATTCTCATTTTTATAAACTCTTCCTTCTTTCCAATAAAAAAGGCAATTTCAGCAATACTAAAATCTTCTTCACATAGTATTTCCAGTTTCTTATCATCTTTTTCATACCAAATATCATACATGTTTGGCGAAATTTCACTTGATTCTGATTTGGCTAAAGAAATTTTTTCATTCATTAATCTTGTTTTGAGTTTCTCGTACGACCTGTTGAGACCATGAAAAAATAAATTAAAGTCTTTCCTATAAATTCGAATACTATGTTTGTCACTCAATGAGTCTTTATTTTCAATTTCTGTTATTATCACAAGCTTCCTACGCTTAATGTTTCTTTCAATATCAAAACGATATTTAATTTTCCCTTTTTTTGTTGATATACATTTTATTAAATCTTTTTTCATACAGATATCAATTTTAAGTTTAGAATTTCAAATCAAAAAGAATTTTTAAAAAGGATGTTTCCTCATACAACACATATCTTTTAGCAACTATAAATCGAAAGAAGCCCATAATGACATGAATGAAAATCACATGTAAATCTTTGATAAAGTGGTTCAATGAATTGATTCTCTATTATATTTTATATGAAGTTCAAGTTTTATTATTCTCGTATATATTTTAGCTGTAGGTTTCTCAAGCAAAAATGCAATTTTAGGAACCATTAATCCTTTTTTATAAAGCAATTCCAATTTTTTATCTTCCTGTTCATCCCAAATGTAATTAGCTTTTGATTCATAATATATTGTGTTTGAGTCTGAAGAATTCATGGATAATTTTTCATATTTTCTTTTATTTTTCCTAAGAGTCAAACGCGATTGTCGGAAAGCATCAAAAAAAAGTTTAATGTCATTGTTATAAACAGTAATACTTTGTCCCTTATTTGACGAATTCTTTTTTTCGACTTCTGATATTACAATAAAATATTCACCCTTGTAATTAGTTTTAGCATCAAAATAGTACTTAATAGTTCCGATACTGGTCTTTGCGCGATTTAATAATTCATTTTCCATACATGTCTCAACTATATTGGCGATAGCCTATTTTCAAAAATTTATAATACAGCATAATAATAGCATATTGATTAATCCACCTCATCAATTGCCACTTCACCATCTTCCGAATTGCTTTCATTTGCAAAAAACAAATGTGGTTTTGTGGAATATTCCAACTCAACCGAAGTTTTCACAAACTCTTCCCCGGCAGTCAAAACCCCGGCATTAAGCGGAATTGTTAAAGGTGCCTCAGAGCTTTCCTGAGTCCACCATTTCAAATTCCTATCTCCAATATTGCTAAACAAGTAAGTTTTGTTAGCCCCAATCTGAAAATCAATTTTCTCTATTTTCAATGGCCCCACTTTTTTAGTATATTCATCATTCACACTACCAGCTTCATTCTTTTTCCTTTTTCGGTGTCCCTGCAAATGCAGCTTACGGCAAATCTTATACAATTGATAAAAGTCCCTGTCTTTTTTCTTCAAAAGCCGAGCAGCAGCATCCAAATCATCGTTCATAAATGCCACCATTTTACTATGCTTTTCATCCCTGTCGGCAACCAAAATCTTATGCTCTTTTGTTTCTTTTTCAGGAGCAACCAGCAAATCTTCAAAAGCAGTCAGTCTCACATTAAGTTCCGTACTATCCCCTGAAGTAAAACCATGAGGTTCTAAATCAGCAAGCTGAAAGCCTGCTAATTTTATTTTAAGATTTTTCCCCACATTCAAAAGTTCTTCTCCCGACATTAAATTAAATGATGATGCAGTATAATAAGACGATTCTTTCAAAGTTTCATCCTTAATTTCAATTGCATACGAATAGATCACTGCATAACCAAACTCAACATCTACTATTAGATTATCTCTTGCCACTTGTTTTGTAATGGCTATACCACTTTCATTTGCAAGCACTTTTTGGTCGGCCGTCAGAAAAGCTTGCAGAAGTGCCTTCCCTTCATTAAGCCGTGTCCCCATAATGGGCACCAGCACTATCACGCTTGGTTTATTCTCAATAGCTTTAAAGGTAACCCTTGCGGCTCTGGTGTGAATTCTTTGTTCGTCAGTCATATTATATAATTTTAAAAGTAAGTATTAATGAACATCTAAAAGAATGTTTTATAAAAAACGCACTACAAAATTCCGAAGAATCTAAAACATGAAAAAATTATTTTAGTTAAATAAAGTTAAAAATAGATAGATTGAATATTTGAATAATCCGACTCAATTATTTTTGAAAAAGATGACAAACTGGGTTTTCTAGCAGATACATCATAACAAAACTAACTAACTCGTCCAAAACAAATGAGATATCAAAGAATTCATCTTGTTCTTCGCAAGCAGTAGGCAATACAACTGAATAATATTCAATATATTATTAAATATTATCCACCTGCTATTTCCAAATTTGGAAGCATTCCGTTCAAATTTTAAAACATTATTTTTAAATTTAAACGTGTTCCAAATGAATTTTAAAGCGGGCTCATATAATTTTGGAGCTTGTCTTTGCATTTTAAAAGCATGCCACAAAAAAAAATAAGCATCGCCCTGCAATTTATAAGCTCTCTCCCTATGTTCATAAGCACACTTTTGAAATATGATAGCTCAATCATAAAAATTTAAAGCAAGACTTTATTGTTAAAATCAGACAAATTATCATCAAATCGTTTTACTTACAATTCTCACCTTGTCAAATTTTCATTTATAAAACCCCAATTCGAATAAATTTTCCTTATATAAATCAAAGAAAACACTTCTCTTTTTAAAGCATCCTTTCAAATAAAAATATTCGCTAATAAATTCTGTTTTCTTCTGCTAATTGTCTCACACAGGATTTCTATACCTTTTACCACATTTCATTCAGAGACAAAAATCCGCTTTATGGAGATTATTGTGCTGTATTGGGTGATTATATTTTTATAGAAAAGAATCATGATGTACTTTTGCTTCATAATTAATAACACAAATATTTAATCAAAATGAAATCAAAACTCTTTACAGCCCTCATTGCCATTTTAATCTTAAGTGGCAACCTCTATTCTCAACCTGAACCTAAGGACAAAAAAGAATGCAAAAAACATGAGATGGAAAACCCACCTATGTTTTTACCCGGAGCGCCACCTCTCAATATTCCCGGACTTACACCAGAACAACATGAAAAACTGAAAGCTGCTGATATGAATCATTTAGAAGCGGTGATTCCACTTAGGACTCAAATTGTAGAAAAACAGTCTCAATTAGTGATTCTTTTAACATCAAAAACTTTTGACAACAATCAGGCAAACACGCTTGCTGATGATATAGGAAAATTGAGAGCGGAAATTCTGAAACAAGACATTCTTCATGATCAAAATATGCGTTTAATTTTGACACGTGAACAAAGAATACATTTCGATTGTATGCCGAAACCATTTTTACTACCTTAATTCAAATCCAGATCATGAAAAAAATAAATGTAATTAGCTTTCTTGCATTTTGCTTAATTGTTTCAATAAGCAATTATAAAGCAATTTCCCAAACTTATAAAATTGTCGGTACAGGTCAGACCAACTCATACAATAATTCAGCAATCATTACAACGCCTGCTGTAGGGCAAGCATTTTACGGACAAAACACCAATCATCCCGGGAATACCCCTACCTATACTGACAATGGGAACGGCACAATCACGGATAATGTGACAGGTTTAATGTGGCAAAAAACCACTGACAGAACAGGCGACGGAGTGATTAATTATTACGATAAATTGACCTATGCCGCTGCTCTTGCAGCAGCTTCATCATGCAATACCGGGGGATATACTGATTGGAGATTACCAACTATTAAAGAACAATATTCTTTAATAATGTATTATGGGGCTGAAGCAAATCCTACTGCTACTACCCAGGGGACGGCAGTACCATTTATCAACCAAAATTACTTTGATTTTGGTTATGGCGATATCGCCTCAAGTACACACGGAGGCACTTCAGATGAACGACTTATAGATGCTCAATATGCAACCTCTACAATATATGTTTCTACAACTATGGGCGGAAACTCCACCATGTTTGGTGTTAACTTTGCCGATGGACGAATAAAAGGTTATCCATCCGGTAATCAGAAAAAGTATTATGTGCTTTATTGCCGTGGCAATGCGGCATACGGAATAAACAACTTTTCAGATAATGGAAATGGAACCATAACAGATAATGCAACTGGTTTGATGTGGATGCAGAACGATAACGGATCTGCAATATTATGGGAAGATGCTCTTGCTTATGCAGAGAATTTTTCTTTTGCAGGCTATTCAGATTGGAGATTGCCCGATGCCAAAGAATTGCAAAGCCTCATAGATTATACACGGTCGCCTTCAACAACAAGTTCGGCTGCAATAAATCCTCTATTCAATTGTACACAAATTACGAATGAAGCAGGTGTGGCAGATTACGGATTTTACTGGAGTAGTACTACCTTTTGTTCTCAAACCCCAACCAACGGTTCAGCCGCTTGCTATTTATCCTTTGGAAGAGCAATGGGATACATGTCAACTCTAGGAGGTTGGATTGATGTACATGGTGCCGGGGCTCAAAGAAGTGATCCTAAAACCGGCAATCCGGCCGATTACCCAACAGGATTTGGACCTCAAGGCGATGCAATAAGAATTTACAATTATGTAAGATTGGTTAGAACTATAAATTCAGGCGAAGGAACTAATGATATAAATACTGATCCAAAGTCAATTAATATCTTTCCAAATCCTGTATCAGATGTTTGTACTGTTTCATTTAATCATCAATATTCTGATATTAAAATTGAACTTTATAACAGCCTTGGAAGTAAGATAAAAGAATTCGAAATGAGCAATACAAAGTCTTTTCAAATTGATTTGAGTGATTTGCCTAAGGGTTTATATATGGTTAAGATTTCTGCCGATAACCAAACATCAATAAAGAAAATCATAAAACAATAAATGAAATCACCTTCATTAAGTTCCCGCAAAATTGAACCTATTGTTTTAGGATTAATTTGGCTATTCGTTTTTACGATTCCGTTTTTCACAAACAGAAGTCTTGAGCAAATCAATTGGGGCAGGGTTACAAAAGATTGGATATGCGCAGTGTTTTATTTATTCGTTTTTCTGACGAATGTATATTGGCTTATTCCAAAGTATTTATTTCAGAAAAAATATCTGAACTATAGCATCTCTGCCTTGCTTTTGGTTGTCCTTGCTACCGTCGCTATTTTGATAGCAATCAGATTTAACGCGCCAATTCATCCGGGAGGGCTAAATCCGGCAAATATTCATCCACCTCAGCCTCCTCCTAAGCCAATGCTCATGGAAATTATAGATAATCTCATAATTTTAATATTAGTTATTGGGGGAGGTATTGCCTTTAGACTCATTGAAAAGTGGCTAAGCGAAGAAAAGTTGCGAATGGATGCCGAAAAAGAACAACTCAAATCGAGTTTAGCTTTATTAAGGCAACAAATCAGTCCTCATTTTTTTATGAATACACTGAACAATATACATGCGCTGATTGATTATGACAAAGAAATTGCCCAAGATGCTGTCATTAAGTTATCGCAACTGATGCGTGTTTTATTGTATGAAAACGAAAACTATACCTTGCAAAACGAAATTAATTTCGTGCAGGATTATATCGAACTGATGAAAATCAGACTAAGTGAAAACGTAGAAGTCATATTCGATTATCCAGCTACCATCCCACAAATAAACTTCCCTCCTCTTTTGTTTGTGAATTTTATTGAAAACTCCTTCAAGCATGGCATACTTGCGGTTGGCAATTCGTTTATTCATATAAATTTCAGTATCGAAAATGCGTTTTTAGCAGTGAAAATAACGAATTTTAAAACCCATAATGCCATAAACTATATTCGTTCTGATAAGATCGGAATGAACAACTCCAAAAAAAGATTAGACCTGATATACGGGAAAAATTATACTTTTGAGGTAATTGAAACCACTTCAACTTATGAAGTAAACGTAAAAGTCCCCTTTCATGAAAATTAAATGCCTCGCCGTTGACGATGAACCCTTTGCCCTGAGGCAAATGTCTGATTATATACAGAAAACCTCTTTTCTCGAACTTTCAGGCTCATGTAACAATGCTTTTGAAGCCATGAAAATAATGTCATCCACGGCAATTGAAGTGATTTTTATCGACATTAATATGCCTGAACTGAGCGGAATGGAGTTTGTGAAATCGCTTATTGACAAACCTTTTATTGTGTTTACAACTGCTTATGCAGAGTATGCGGTTGAAGGCTTTAAAGTGGATGCAGTTGACTATTTGTTAAAACCCATCAGCTATGCCCACTTTCTTAATGCCGCCACAAAAGCTAAAAACCGCTTAGAACTTATTTCGGCAAACCAGACTATTGAAAGCGAAGCGACGGAAGACTATATGTTTGTAAAGTCTGACTATAAGTTGATTCGAATCAATTTGAACGATATACTTTATATCGAAAGCCAGCACGAATACATAAAAATATATTTAACTGAAAATAAAACGGTGATGACGCAGTTAAGCATGAAAACGATTGAAGAACAACTCCCGCAGCTAAACTTCATGCGGGTGCATCGTTCATATATTGTCAATCTCGATAAAATAAACCTGATTGAAAGAAACCTTATCGTTTTTGGTGGTAATGTTTTTATTCCGATTAGTGAGCAATACAGGGAAAAATTCAATGAGTATGTTGATAAATATATTATTGGGAGAAATAAAATTTAAGATTGTATCTTTTGATTTATTTGAACCACAATAGGCACAATAGAAACATAGGTTTCA
>JBAWXL010000036.1:0-22653 GCA_037144095.1 Bacteroidota bacterium | reverse complement strand
TCTTGGAATTGATGGTGCTGATATACACCATAAGGTGTATGATACGTATTCAGAGGGGCGCTTGCGATTATTGGGCTATTGTTTGAGTGACAGATTAAAAGTGATGACTGACTGTGGCACTGCTTATATGTTTTTGACGAAAGAAGATTTATTGAGGTTCGATTATAAAACAGGAGATACTGAAGGGGTAGTAAATTATGCACTTTCTATTGCAGGTATTAATTTTGCGGCTTTATTTACTGAAAGGGAAGAGAAAATACGGATTTCATTTCGATCGAAGGGAGAGTTTTCGGTTAATGAGTTTTCTAAAAAGTATTATAATGGTGGGGGGCATAAAAATGCTGCCGGTGGCGATTCATTTATTGCGATGAAAGAAACCATTGAACGATTTGAAGCAATTGTGGTTGAAAACAAATCAAATATTGTCACTGAATGATGGGAAAACGTTTTCAAATATTCGCTTATAATCTTCTAATATTTATGATAATAAGTTTCATAACATCGTGTGATACTACCGATGAGAAACAACATCCTAAAATAGTACCTCAGGAAAAAATTGACAGCTCTTTGGTTGATGCCAATCAGTATCTTAATCGATCAGAAGAAAAAGTGATTGAAGAATTTATTAAACGATATCATTGGGAGATGCAAAAACGTAACGATGGATTGAGGTATTGGATTTATAAAAGCGGAAAGGGAATGAAAGCTAAAAAAGACATGATTGCCACCGTAGAATACACTCTTTCTTTGATTAATGGAGATACTTGCTACACTTCAAAAGAATTAGGGCCAAAACTCTTTGAATTAGGCAAGTATGATAAAGAATCGGGTTTAGATGAAGGTGTTCAAATGATGAAATTAGGTGATAAAGCAAAATTTATTATACCTTCGCACCTTGGTTTTGGTTTGATGGGTGACGGTAACAAAGTGCCCAAAAAAGCAACTCTAGTTTATGATATTGAATTAATTAACCTTAAAAATAAATAATAATCAAATTTTAAATTTTATGAAAAGAACAGTTCTAGGTAGTGTATTAGTCTTATTAACAGTGGTTTTATTGTTTTCGTGTGGATCGAAATACAAAGGATACAAATCAACAGATAGTGGTTTGTATTATAAGTTTTATGTTCAAAATGCCGATTCTGCAAAACCCAAATTAGGTGATATTTTAACTTTGAATCTTAAATACGGAACAAAAGATTCAGTGCTTGAAGATACAAAAAAATACCCTTTCCCCTTTCGTTTAAATCTTCTTGCTTCTCAGTTTAAAGGAGATATATATGAAGGTTTGGCAATGATGGCAGTGGGTGATAGTGCTTCTTTTATTATGAAAGCCGATTCATTCTTCTACAAAATTGCACGTGTTCCTCAATTACCTAAATTGATTGACAGTACCACAGTGCTTTATTTCGACATTAAACTTACTCATATTCAACCTAAAGCAGATTTCGAAAAAGAACAAAAAGAAATGCAACAGAAAATGATGGATATGAAAAAAGCTGAAGAAGACAGTTTGGCAAATTATATCACAGCAAATAAAATTAAAGTGAAACCAACCGAAAGTGGTTTGTTTTTTACTGAAACTAAAAAAGGTAATGGTGCTCAGGGTGAAACTGGGAAAACTATTAAAATGCACTATACCGGCACTTTCTTAGATGGCAAGAAGTTTGATTCTTCACTTGATAAAGGAAAACCACTTGAATTCCAAATTGGTAGCGGACAAGTAATTCCTGCCTGGGATGAAGCTGCACTGAAAATGAAAGTGGGTGGAAAAGCGCATATTATTGTTCCTTCGAAATTGGCTTACAGAGAAAGAGGGAATGGTCCTATTCCTCCATTTGCAACATTGGTGTTTGATTTAGAATTAATTGATGTTAAGTAGGAAGTGATTGTTTTGTTCTAACTTAATAATGACTGAAAAAAAATAAACATAATGAAAAATAAATTTTTAATATTATCAATTAGCCTTCTGATTCCTTTTATGATGAAGGCACAAAATCAGAAACCTATGATTAAGACAGCATCGGGCTTAGAGTATCGCATTGATGTAGAAGGAAAAGGCGTTAAACCTGTGTTAGGAGATAAAGTTGTGGTGCATTATACCGGAAAACTTACGAACGACACTGTTTTCGACAGTTCGCGCGGCAGAAATCAACCTTTTACCTTTGTGTTGGGCATGGGACAGGTGATTAAAGGTTGGGACGAAGGCATTGCACTGCTAAATGTTGGTTCTAGAGCTACTTTGAAAATACCTGCTCAATTGGGTTATGGTGAACGCGATATGGGTAATATCCCTCCCAATTCTACTTTGATATTTGATGTTGAATTGTTGGATGTTATCAGCGGACCTAAACAATATGAAATGGGTGCAAAGCAATGGACTGTTCAGCCAAGTGGTGTGAAATATGTGATAGTTAAAGAAGGTACAGGAGTTAAACTTCAGTCGGGTATGAAAGTTACGGCTCATTATTCGGGTTATTTCGAAGATGGGAAAATGTTTGATTCTTCTGTTCCACGCGAACAACCCATTTCGATAACACTGGGTAAGAAACAGGTAATCCCCGGTTTAGAAGAGGGACTTTCCTTTTTGAAAGTGGGCGATAAAGCCAAAATCTATATTCCTTATGCTTTGGCTTATGGCGATGCAGGCAGGGGAACGATTCCGGGAAAAGCCAATTTGATTTTCGATATGGAAATTGTGAGCGCAGTGGAGGCTCCTAAGGTGGCTGCCTATAACACTGCCGGAAAAGATACGCTGTCCACTGCAACCGGATTGAAATACATCATGGTGCAACAAGGCACGGGCAATAAAGCGCAAGCCGGCAAAAAAGTGAAGGTACATTACACAGGTTATCTGACCGATGGCAGTACATTTGATTCTTCACTTGACCGTGGCGAACCCATTGAATTTGTGTTGGGTCAGGGACAAGTGATACCGGGTTGGGACGAAGGCATTCAACTGCTGAAAGTGGGGGATAAGGCTCGTTTTATCATTCCTCCTGCAATTGGTTATGGCGCTCAGGCAATGGGTCCAATTCCGGCTAATTCGACATTGATATTTGATGTTGAATTGGTGGACGTAGAAAAATAGGAAATAATTTTTGTTTTGAAAAGCTCAGGTTTCGGCCTGGGCTTTTTTTATGCCTTATATAATAGTGCCACAGATGCTCAGATTTTAAAAAAGCATTGCTCTCAGGAATAAGAGCTAAGGATTAAAACCTATTCAAACTTGCTTGATAATTTCAATACAGAAAATAAACGTTGAATTAACGATATAATAACAAAGATTAGGATTTTCCTAATGTTTATGTCGCAAATATTTATTTTTTTTGCAGCCGTAATTCTTCAAACAAATTGCTGATGCATGTTTTTAACTTTCATATTAATTCATTATTCTCTGAAGCACATTCAACTTTAGAAAGAGCGCATTATCATCATTATCTTTTCTTATATAATGCCTTTTCTTTCAATTCATTTTTTCATGAAAGTGATTTTATTTTTTCAAATGCTAAGGATGCCAATAATTATCTTGCCTTGGTCAAAAACATCAAAACGGAAGGAGTAAACATCTCAACCGAAGCGACTCCCATCTCAACTGAAATAATTTCCACTTCAACCTTAGAAGCTCCCGTTTCAACGAAAATAGCTTTCGTTTCAACGAATGTAGCTTCCGTTTCAACGAAAATAGCTTTCGTTTCAACGAATGTAGCTTCCGTTTCAACGAAAATAGCTTTCGTTTCAACGAATGTAGCTCCCGTTTCAACGAATGTAGCTCCCGTTTCAACGAATGTAGCTCCCGTTTCAACCGAAATGGCTCCCGTTTCAACGAATGTAGCTCCCGTTTCAACCGAAATGGCTTCCGTTTCAACGGGAGCCATTAAAGGCTTAAGGTTTGCTCCTCACTGCTCAACGTTTCCTATTTCCGTTTCAACGGGAACGATTTCCGTCTCAACGGAAGCTATCGCCGTCTCAACGGAAACGATTTTCGTCTCAACGGAAGCTATCGCCGTCTCAACGGAAATGATTTCCGTCTCAACGGAAACGATTTCCGTCTCAACGGAAATCATTTCCGTTTCAATTTTGGCAGTCAAAAATGCTACATTTTGTGCTCAAAATTCAACATTTCAAGCTTCTAATTTAAGTGAAATAAGTCAGTCCTCAAACCGAGTTACTAACATAAAACCTTATATAACAATACATTCATAAGAATTCTTTATCAAATAAATATTTTATTATTCATTAAAACAGATTAAAATGTCAAAATTAATTGTAACAGCAAATGTAAGCGACCTATCTGAACCAGATTGGTTAGAAAATGCCAAAGCAAAAGTTCAGGCTATGATTGACAACGACACCATTGTACCGAGTATTAATCCAACTGCCCTTGCAGTAAAAGGTAGGTTAACCCTCATGGATGCTGAAATTCTTAAACGGGACAACCTTGGCGATCAGATTAAACAATGTACTATTAATATTCAGTCGTACAGAAGTGAAATTACCGGTAATTTCACCAATAGTTGGGCCAATCAAATCCAGGTTGCCGTAAATGGCGACGAGGGTAAAGTTAAATTGCTTCATTTTGGAGTAAAACACTCAGATGATACTACACCCGAAGTAACCATCGAAAACAGTCTTCCTTCTATTCTTAAAGTTAACAATTCTCATCTTGAAATTGGGTTAGAAATTATTAACGATACCACCAAAAATAATGCATTGCCTTTTGGTGCTAAAGATCTTATTGTTTTTCTATCTATTGGCAATACAGAACCCACTGATATTAAAACAATGCAGTATTTGGGAGTAGTTAAAAAAGGTAAAATTTCTCATAATTTCGCTAAAGAAGATATAGGAAAAACCGCTTGGTTTATTGCAGTGTATGACAGCAAAGAAACAGGCAAACCTGTTGCAAAAACCAGCAAAGCTGTTAGTGCTACTATAATTTAAGAGGCTGAAGGGATTTAGGCTGAAGGCTGAAGGAATACAGGAAGTTTCGACAAGCTCAACCACCACTATCGGTCGCTGAGCTTGTCGAAGCGAAACTGTTGAAAATAAAAATAAAAGTGGAGCCAGAAACCACTTTAAAAAACGGGGCGGTAACCTGAAAAGCCTGATGAGTAGGGGAAATAAAATCCAATAAACAATGAAAAAGCATCTCATAATTTTAATGCTGTGTTTTTTAATCAAATTAACATTCTCTCAAAGTGCAATAAATGTTTACTCACACATGGGAAATATTTATGCTCAAGCCAATGATGGCGAAACAATTCAAATTACTTATGATGGGAACAACTCAGAACCTATTTTATCTAAACAAAGAGATTTTGTTGTATATGTAAAATCTAATGAAAAGGATGATATTGAGGAGGGTGGCTGTTATCCAACTCAAATATGTATTTATTATTTCGGAACACTTTCACCTATAGTATTAGTGCAAGGATGTGATAGTGAAAGAAATGGGGGGTCATATATTTCTTATGCAAACTCTGAAAAATACCCATTTGGTGGTTTATGCAATGTTGGTGGAATATTTTTATCTCCAGATGATAAAACCATTTATTTTGGAACTAGTGCTTGGGCTGTTTCTGGAGCTGTTCATTATTGCATAATAGCAACAAAGCAAATATATTTTATTACTGATGGGTATATAAATAAAGTTTATCCAACAGGAAATTTAAACATATCAACATCAAGAATTCAAAAAGGCGGTGGTAGAATTTGGGAAGATTGGTTATTTGATAAAAATGGAAAGAAAATAAAATTCTTAAAACTTTCAGATATGCAATAAGTTCTAATCATTAGATTTTCTTTAATTGTAGAATTCAAATGACTCATGCAGGATTGACTTTATCTACCCCTCCTGAGCGGCATATATAAAAAAAAGTAACGCAGCTAAGCCGATTTTGCAAATCGGCTTTGAACTTATGATAATTTGCAATTATCCTTAATGTTAGATTTGGTTTCAACCTAATTCAAATATATCAGAAAATACTACGCTTAAAAAGGCAAATGCCTCAGACCTTACTTAAATAAACATTGAATATAATTGGGATGAAAGGAACTCATGCCATTTATATTATGTAATTTTGTATCGTAAAACAAAACAATATGGAAGCGCTATTAATTAAAACCAAAAATAAAACCGAGTTACAGTTAATTTCTGATTTGCTTAAACGGATGAGAATTGAGACTAAAGTTTTAAGCACTGAAGAACAGGAAGATTTGGGGCTTTTACAAATGATGAAAGAAGTTGATAGAACTCAAAAAGTATCGCGTGAAAAAATATTTGCTAAATGCTGAGAAAGCAGACGGCATTAAGGATATAAAAGGGTTGAAAAAGCTTACTGGATACAAAAATACGTATAGGATTAAGATGGGAGATTATAGAATAGGGGTATTTATTGAAAATGGTATAATTGAATTTGCAAGAATTGCTCACAGAAAGGATATTTACAAAGTATTTCCCTCAAAGCATCAAAGAAAGAGATAAATAGAATTATTTTTCTTCCCTTGTTTATCTAAGGATCCATGCTCAACCAAATATTCCATGAAAGGTTAATCTAAATACTATACGCCATATAGGGTATAAGAATTATTTTTTGTACTTTTGTAAAAAACAAATAAAGCCATGTTAACACTAAACACCATACTCAAAGAAATGAAAGAGGTTCCAATAGATAGGCTGGAGGAATTATATCAATTTGTTCGTTCATTGTCATCAAAAAACAAAGAAACAAATAATTTGCGTGAGAAAATACTTTCATTTAGTGGTGCTTTTAGCGACATGAGCAGCCTTGATTATTCAGAATTAGTAAACCATACAAAGGAAGTTAGGGCAAATCTTTTTGACCGTAATATCGAAATATGAAAGCTGCTCTTCTGGATACAGATATATTATCCGAATTCTTACGTGGTAATTCCAAAGTTACTGAGAAAGTTGATAAATACTTAACTGAATTTGGTTTTATAAATTTGAGTATAATTACTTATTATGAAATACTAAATGGCCTTTTATTTAAGGATGCCAGAAAACAGTTGGCCAGATTTGAGGATTTTGTAGAACTAAACAAAGTTATTTTGCTTACGTTGCCAATGGCAAAAAAGGCTGCAATAATTCAAGCCGATTTAAGAAAAATTGGAAATGAAATAGGGCATACTGACACTTTAATTGCAGGGATTGCCATAGTTAGCGAACTCCAATTAATAACAAATAATACAGATCATTTCAAGCGCATTAATGGACTTGAAATAGATAATTGGACAAAGTGAAAAAAGTGAAGGAAATTAATTTTATAAAAGC
Source organism: Bacteroidota bacterium (assembly GCA_037144095.1). GTDB lineage: Bacteria > Bacteroidota > Bacteroidia > Bacteroidales > CAIXTV01 > CAIXTV01. The sequence continues at coordinate 15,356 of JBAWXL010000036.1, read as the reverse complement.
GAATGATTGGCTTTCCTTAACAAAATAGAAATTATCATTAAACTTGGCTTATTAAGAAAGTACTTTATATTAAAGCCTGTTCCCTTATCAGAACAGGCTTTTCCTTTAATACTTTTCCTAAAAAACTTATTCACCACAAAGCTTGTGGTCTTTTTCTTTTAAGGCTTCACGCTCAGACGAATATTCCATGAAAGGTTAATCTCAAATACTATACGCCACTTATAGGGTGCAAGAATTATTTTTTGTACTTTTGTGAATCAAATTATTATTCAACATGAAAACTTCAACCCATCTGGAAGGTGAAAAGCTGGAACTTCATTTCAGATAGGGAGAAACAATCAATAGATATTGGATAACAGGACGCAGAGGCAAGGAAATTAAATTCGCATAGCAAAGCTAAAGAACTTTATGAAAAATGGTTATAATATTTTGGGTATTATAACAAATCTGTTTATAGCTCAGATTTAAGGTAAACAAATTAATATTATTTTTATATCTTTGTCGAAAAGAAAGTTATGATAATTGAAATAACAAAGAAAACTACCAAAGAACAAATAACCAATTTCTTAAATAAAATTAAGATTGGCAAAAGTTTCAATGCCAAGAAATATTGTGGCGCCCTAAAGTGGGAGGTTGATGGTTTAGAATACCAAAAACAATTGCGTGATGAATGGAATTAATTTAATGATTGATACCAATGCTGCTATTTATCTACTAAATGGTAATCAGAAAATAGCAGAATTTCTGGATGGTAAAAATATTTGCATTTCATTTATTACTGAACTTGAATTATTGAGCAAACCTGGCATATCATCAGTAGAGAAGAAAGTAATAAAGTCATTTCTAAACGATTGTACTATTTATGATATTAACTCATTCGTGAAAAAAAAGGTAATAGAATTAAAACAAAGCACTAAGATTAAATTACCTGACGCAATAATTGCAAGTACTGCTCAATGGTTAAATGTTCCATTGGTATCTGCAGACACAGATATGAAAAGAATTAAGTCGTTAAATTTAATTTCATTTGAGATTTAATATCTTATAGGAAGTTAAAACAAGTTTATAAAGGCAGCGAAGCTTAAAATCCTCACAAAAGTTCAACTGTAGGATCCCAAAAGAATTTTGAGAAATTTACTATTTTATCATTGATTACGGCTATGCCTTCGCTTTCGAGGAGTTGTTGCATCACATCGGGACCTCCAAAATGATGCTTTCCGGTGAGTAGTCCATTTCTGTTCACTACACGATGGGCAGGGATTTCACTTGTTATGGTATGGGATGAGTTCATTGCCCAACCTACCATGCGTGAGGAGGATTTTGAGCCAAGATAGGCTGCTATGGCACCATAGGAAGTGACTCTGCCATACGGTATCAGCTTAGCTACTTCAAAAACATCCTGAAAGAATGATGCATCTTTCACTATAATTGGAACTTAAGATAGTGTATGGCAATTCCCTGATCGACAAACATCTTTTCGTAAAAGGTTTGTATGTTTCTAATAGGACTATTCAGAAGCGATGGGTTTGAATGAATGTCATTATACTTTTCAATTAAGCGGTGTCTTTCTGATTTAATAATGGCAAGGGTGTAGTCGAAAAGCACCAGATTGTCGGTTTTAAGATGAATGAAACCTCCGGGTTTCATAATATGACGATAGCGTTTTAAAAACATGGGAGAGGTTAAACGTTTACGTGCTTTTGATTTTTTAAGTTGAGGGTCAGGAAAGGTTATCCAAATTTCGTCTACTTCGTTTTGGCTAAAACATTTTTCAATCCAGTCAATTTGAACTCTCAAAAAAGCAACATTTTGCATATGCATTTCGTTGGAAGTTTTAGCTCCTCTCCAAAGTCGTGCTCCCTTTTTATCGATTCCAATAAAGTTCTTGTCCTTGTTAATCCTTGCCAGTTCAACGGTATACTCTCCCTTACCACAACCAATTTCTAGTATAATTGCTTGTTCGTTTTTGAAGAATGAAGCATTCCAAAGCCCTTTCAGTGGAAAAACACTTTGTTCTTCGTGCAGAAATGCGGGTTGAAATACGTTGGGGAAAGTGGTGTTTTCTTCAAATTTGGCAAGTTTATCTTTTCCCATAAAATATTATTTTGTAATCCATGCTTCGGTTTTTCCGTTGGCATTGATTGATTTTAGTGCCGAATCGGCTTCTTCTTTAGTGGAGTAAACTCCATAGCTTACTTTAAAAAAGCCATTATTATTGGTTCCGCAAATAATTCCGTTTGGATAGCCTTTTTCTTTAAGCTGCCTGATGGCTTTTTGAGCGTTTTGCTCTTCTTTGTAGCATCCATAAATGATATAATAAAGCTCTTTATCGTTTTGAATATCTGAAGAATCCTTAATGCTTGAATTAGGATTAATTTGAGTTGTATCAATTTTTTTATTGATGGCAATAGTGTCAGTTAAGAGGGGTAAAGCCTTATTTTTATCGCCCCAAAGTTGGTCGTAAACATCGAAATACACGATTACAAATGCTGTGAAGGCAATAATTAATAAGGAGATAGTCCAAATCCAAACTTTGGCAAAATTCTTTTTCTTTTTAGGAAGAGGGTCAGCGCTGTTAATTCTTCTTATAAATGGAATTTGGAAACTTGTCAACCCAAAATATTTAGAGTTAACAATAGTTTCTTTTTCAGGAGTGAAGCTAATATTGTTTCCATTTTTAGTGAAAGTTCCAAAATCGCTTATAACACACTTCTTCTCGGTTTTTAATGCTTCAAGAATATGGAAGCTGAAGCTTTTTATTTCAGATTCTGCTTTTTCCAATGATATTGAAAAGGACATACTAATTGCTTCGGCAATTAAATCATCGTGAGCTGTTGCATCAAAGCTAAATGAAACGGATCGGGCAGGAGGGGTGAACGAATGATCGACGGGGTGAATGTAGGAGTGGGTATCTTCGCACTTGAATACACCTAAGCCGTTTATAATTAAAACATCATGTGTGCTGAGCCAGAAGGCTATCCACTTCCCTGTGAGCATTAAACTTTAGAATTTTAATTTAATAATGTCTTCAGGAGTATCAATTGAAACACTCTCTAGGGTAGTTTCTGCTACTTTGATATTAAATCCATTTTCGAGCCAACGCAATTGCTCGAGGCTTTCGGCTTTTTCAAGAGGAGAAATGGGAAGCAAAGATATCTTCTTTAAAACTGATGCTTTATAGGCATAAATTCCAATGTGTTTGAAGAAAATGACACTATTTAACCAGGAATTGGGTTCAATATCTCTGACAAATGGAATGGGATGACGACTAAAATACAAAGCTTTTCCATCATAATTTTTCACCAGTTTCACCACATTATGATTTTCTAATTCTTCGATATCAGTAATCTTTTTAGCGAGAGTTGCAATATCTGTTGTTTTATCATTAAAACAAGAGCAGATTAAATTAATTTGGGAAGGATCGATAAAAGGTTCATCTCCCTGAATGTTAATGATAATAGCATCATCAGATAGGAATAATTGCTCAATCTGTTTTTCATAAGCTTCCAAACATCTATCGGTCCCTGTTTTGGCATTTTGGGAAGTCATAATGACATTTCCACCAAAAGCTTTTACATGTTTTTCTATTCTTTCATCATCGGTTGCTACATAAAGAGCAGAAAGTGAATTTGCTTTCGTTGCCTGCTCATACACCCTCTGAATCATGGACTTTCCTGAAATGTCAATGAGGGGTTTACCCGGAAAACGGGTTGAACCGAAACGGGCAGGGATGATTCCGATAAAATGCATAATTGTTAAACCTTAGCTCCGATATTAGAATAACCCATTAATTTCGGCATTAATTCTTTCAATTACATAGCCTAAATCTTCCGGTTTTTCAGAGAACTTGATGGTGTCCACATCAATAATTAATAGCTTTCCATTGTCATATCCTGAAATCCAGCTATCGTAACGGTCGTTCAATGACTTTAAATAATCAATACGAATAGAGTTTTCATATTCGCGTCCACGTTTTTGAATTTGTGTAACCAAGGTAGCAACATCAGCCTTCAGATAGATTAATAAATCGGGTGGCTGAAGAAAGCCACTCATAAGTTCGAAGAGTGATTGATAATTATCGAAATCACGCGAACTCATTAAGCTCATGTCGTGTAGATTGGGCGCAAATATTTTTGCATCCTCATAAATAGTTCTATCCTGAATTACATTATGCCCCGATTTACGAATGTCAATTACCTGACGAAATCGGCTATTCAAAAAATAAATCTGCAAATTGAACGACCATCGATGCATATCATCATAAAAACTTTGAAGATATGGATTTGTATCAACATCTTCGTAATGAGGCACCCAACTAAAATGTTTTGATAATAATCCCGTAAGGGTTGTTTTCCCTGAACCAATATTTCCGGCTATGGCAATGTGCATATATTTGTGTTTTTATATTTTGAATCTATTATTCTATAATGTTTGGTGATTCTAAACCATACCCTTTCTTTTTGTCTTCTATTTTAAGTAAGAAAGCAAATAATAGAGCTAATAATCCAAAGCCAGCAAAAATCATCATAGGTAATGTGTAATTATATAAAGGTGAAACTTTGGTATATTTGGATATTCTTTCTCCTTTTGATGTTATAAATGCATCGACATTTTTCTTTTCGACAGTGAAAACAGGAAGATCAAATTTATCAATTCCAGAGAAATTACTATTTGGAATTAAACCCTTTGGAATAGTATCATTTCCTAAAGTATAAACAGATACAATTTCAGTTTTTTGGTTATGAGAAAATCCACTTATAGTATAAGTTGAGTCGTTACGAGTAAGCATAGTTGGTGCATTAATTTCAACTACTTTATTATTAACAATTGCTTTTGGTACCATATCTCCTTGTTGGGTAATAAAACCAGCTCCTAGTATAGCGACATATCCAACAAAGCAATATTTATTTAAAACCCACCCAATTAAATCAGGTACACCCATTAATCCCCAATTCTGAACCCAAAATATTAAAGAAAATGCAGTTCCTAATTGTCTATCTGGAACAATTTTAGGAACAGATGGCCACATTGCCGAAGGAACCAATGAAAATCCAACGCCTAATACTAAAACTAATAATATGGCAAGCAAATAACTATTTAAAAATGGTATTGAAAACATCGCATGAACAAAAATAATTAATAATGCTCCAATTATCATTATTGTAGCACCTTTTCCCTTTTTATCATAGATGCCTCCGAATAGAGGGGTGAAAAGAATTGTTCCGTATGGTAATAAACTAGGAATTAATCCTGCCCAATATTCATCAACCCCAAATTTATTTACCATCAAACTAGTTGCATATTTTAGAAATGGGAAAACTGCAGAATAGAATAAAACACAGAGAATAGCTATATACCACCACCCTTTATTTGTGATAATTTTTAAAATATCTTTCATTCGAAATTCTTCTTCAGCTGCAATATTATGTAATTCATTATGGGTAGCAATACTTGCATCTAATTTTTTATCACTAAATGTATATATAATGAAAGCAATAAGCCCTATGCATAACATGATTAAACAAAATAAAATAGGCATTGACACATCTCTAAAATATAATGCCAATGGTAAAGAAGTAGAAATGGCGAGTGCAGTTCCAAGCCTCGCAATAGACAATTGGAGACCCATTGCTAAAGCCATCTCCTTTCCCTTAAACCATTTTACAATGATTTTAGATACGGTAATCCCTGCTACCTCCACACCAACACCAAATATTGCATAACCTAAAGCAGCCATCATTACCTGTGCTTTTACATCCCAAAAAAGGATATGCCAATTAATACCGTCTAAGGAATGCGTTTGAACTGCCCAATATTTAAGAGCAGTGCCCGCAACCATTATTGCTGAAGATGCTACTCCTGTAAAACGGATACCCATTTTATCAAGAATAATTCCGCCTATAATTAAAAAGCCTAAAAATACATTAAACCAACCGTAAGCGCTTGTTACAAAACCATATTCTTCTCCATTCCATCCAATTTGATTTTCTAATAGCCCCTGTAATGGCGCAAGTACATCGGCTAAATAATAGCCTGCAAACATGGTAAAACTCACCACTAATAATGCTCCCCATCGAGCTGCTTTTGAGTCACTAAGTACTTTTCTGATTTGTTCAGTCATAATAATAATAATTTAATTTGGTATCGCAAAAGTAAGAAAATTTCAATTCAAAAGAAGTTGAGAGGGAAAATTAAGTAAAATATCCCCGAATTTCAGCTTCCTCAAATTAAACAATAGTGTGGTCGAATTGAAAATCAATTGAAGAAATAATGCAAACTAAGAGGTGGCTCATGATAAAAAAACAAATCAATATTTTAGCCGGAAATATGTTACGAAAATAATAATTTTCATAAATCAAGACAATTTGATTGTACATATCAAAAGTATTATAATTTTGCACAATTAAACCAACCAACCAATTTCAATTATCATGAATAATAATTACAAGTGTTTACTTAGCTGTCTTTTAGGACTAACTTTGTTATTCCAATTTAATTTAAAAGCTCAAACTTATGAACCTAATTACAAAGATGGTATAGTGTGGTTTAAATTTAATGGCGGTGTCGAAAACAACATTACAGTAGGAGAAGACAATGTAGTTGATATCAACCAAATTCCCTTTTTAATAAATCTTATTGATACATATAAAATTACTTCTATCAAACGACCTTTCAATATCAACAACGATCCAAATCTATTGCTTACCTACCAAATTGAATTTTCAGAATATTCGAAAATCAATGATTTAATGAATGAGTTGAAAAATAATAAGGATATCGAATATGTTGAAAAGATTGTTCGTCGGAAAGCTTTTTGGACTCCCAATGATCCTTATTACACTTCCAATGCAAGTAGCATCAATTGGGGTTGGCATTTAGATAAAATACAAGCCGATTTAGCCTGGAATATTCAGCAAAACGGGAGTTCAGCAATTAAAGTTGCTGTAGTTGATAATGCCATTTGGACCAGTCATCCCGATTTGACTATTGCAACTGCCAACCAATATAATGCTTCAACTGGGGCTGCCGGAAATCCATCGCCACCCACTACTATTAGTCAGACAGGGAGCTATCCTTCCAATTTAGATCCTTATTTGTGGTCGCATGGCACACATGTTTCAGGCTTAGTTGGAGCAAATTCCAATAATGGCATTGGAGTGGCTTCAATTGGGCATGGAGTTACGTTAATGGCAATCAGATCAGCTGATAATAATGGTAATATGTGGTCGACTGCTTTAATGGGTGGAGTGCAATGGGCCACCAACAATGGGGCAAAAGTAATTAATATGTCGTGGGGAGGCTATACCTCTTCGACAACTGAACAAAATGTCATAACCGCAGCTCACAATGCAGGGGTTACCCTTGTGGCTGCAGCAGGCAATAATGGTGATGGGGGAGAAGATGCTACCAACATTAATGGAATTTTATATCCGGCCAATTACACTTATGTGATTTCGGTGGCTGCAACCAATAATGATGATAAATTAGCCACTTTTTCTGAATATGGAAGCTGGATTGATGTGGCTTCTCCTGGTGGATATATCAACGAAACCTATGGAGTTTCAGTGCTCAGCACAACATATTGCAACAATATGGTGACTTCTTATGTGGGGTATATCAATATTACGGGATACTATGATGTTATGCAAGGCACTTCAATGGCTTCACCTATCGTTGCCGGATTGTGTGGTCTTATGCTTTCGAAAAACCCTAATTTAACCCCAACACAAATTGAAAACTGTTTGAAAGGAATTAATTCTGATGCCCTTGCATCTGGTTCAAATGCCATTTCAAGTGGAAACGGACGAATTAATGCTTATAAAGCTTTGTTATGCGTTCAGGCATTAGCTGTAAAAGAAGAAAGTGAAAATTCATTGCCGGTGTATATTTATCCTAATCCAACTGTTGATATTGTTACCGTAAATTTTAATAATACTGATGTTCATAAGGTCTCAGTTGAAGTGTATAACCCTTTGGGACAGCAAATTCAACCTATGATAAATAATATTGATAACTCACAACTTAGTATTGATTTAACTGGTCAGATGAATGGCATCTACTACCTTCATCTTAATACAGACAAGGGGAATGCTATTAAAAAGCTGATGCTATTAAAATAATCTTTAATTTTGCAATATTTAAAACCCCATTACGGGGTTTTTTTATATCTTTATTTTATGATGAACTTATCAAAGGAAAATATTTTATCCTTTACCAATAAAAACCTGCTAAGCATTGTCGAAAAAACTTTGTCGTTTCAGCGAATTTCAAAAGAAGAAGCTTTGACATTGTATGAAAACGCTGATGTAGGCTTATTAGGAGCCATTGCCAACGTAATTAATTTTCATAAAAACCAAAATGTTGTTGTTTTCAACCGAAACATTCATATCGAACCAACCAATATTTGTATTTACAATTGCAAGTTTTGTTCTTTTTCAGCCAATCATGGTCGTCCTTCATGGATTTTATCTGATGACGAAATTTATCAAATCGTTCAGAGTGTTAAAGATGAAGTTACTGAAGTGCATATTGTTGGAGGAGTTTATCAGGAGAAAACTATTTATGATTATGCAAATCTATTAAAACAGATTAAAATAATTGCACCCAACATTCATTTAAAAGCCTTCACGGCTGTCGAATTGGATTATATGTCGCACAAGTCGAGTCTCAATGTAAGTGAAGGCTTAGCACTCTTGCAGCAATCGGGGTTGGACTCTATCCCCGGTGGAGGTGCTGAGATATTTGAACCTACGGTGCGTGAAAAGATTTGTGGAAATAAAAGTACCGCTAAAACCTGGTTGGATATTCATAAAACCGCCCATCAATTAAATATTCCTTCTAATGCGACCATGTTGTATGGACATATTGAAAAATTGGAACATCGTATTGATCATCTTAATCAACTCAGACTTTTGCAAGATGAAACCAATGGTTTTCAGGCATTCATACCACTTAAATTTAAGAATCAACATAATCAGCTTGAAAACATACAAGAAGCGAATATTATTGACGATTTCAAAACCTTTGCTATTTCAAGAATATATTTAGATAATATAAAGAATATTAAGGCATATTGGCCCATGTTGGGCAAATCTATTTCGCAGCTATTGCTTTCTTATGGAGTGAACGACTTGGATGGCACCATCAACGATTCGACAAAAATCTATTCAATGGCAGGGGCAAAAGAAAAAAATCCGAGCATGAGCGTTGTCGAAATTAGCCAAATGATTATTCAGGCAAATAAAATGCCTAAGGAGAGAGATTCGTTGTATCAGTTTATTTAGACAGTAATTGGAAGTATTTTCAATATTCAGTCTTCTCCGCTAGGATTTAATCTTGCTAAAAAAGGGCTAAGACTCTGAAACAGACTATATAATGTAACGCATCAGTTTGTTACGATAAAGACTTATTTTTCATCTTAAAACTTTAGCAGAATAGATTTCTCTATCATGAAGATGACCTTATTTCCATTTTGAATTTGAACGACAGAATAAGCTTACCTTATCTATTTCACCTATTCTGTGAAGGTGAAAAAGTAATCCTAAACATAAGATTTTGTATATCATCTATTGAAATTGATTGAAAAAAACATCTGTCTATTTAATTCTTTTATAAGCCATTATAGCACTCGGGACTCTTTTGATGAAGATTATTCATGCCAAGAATGAGGTTTTTTCTATATAGCTAGCAGCGCTAGCTATATAGAAAGCAGTACTAGCTATATAGCAAGCAACGCTAGCTATATTGGAAATAGCGCTAGCTATATAAGAAACAGCGCTAGCTATATAACAAGCAGCGCTAGCTATATAGGAAGGCAGTGCTAGCTATATAGCAAGCAACACTAGCTATATAGGAAATAGCGCTAGCTATATAGCAAGCAGCACTAGCTATATAGGAAAAAGCGCTAGCTATATAGGAAGCAGCCTACTCATTATAATTTTAGTTGTTACTTATAAATTTCGAAGCTGCAGCTAAATTGCTAAATGAACGGTCATGATTGAAATTATTTTTTGTAATTATGAAAGAAGCATTATCAAATAGAAAAAATAAAAGAACTAAAGAGTTCGTGTTTTTTTCAAACAAGCTATCTATCATTTTTATCTGTCTATCAATTTGAAAATAGAAGCAAATTGTCTGATCAAACAACGCCTGATTTTGTTTATGCTTAGTTTGAGAGATAGAAATACATGAATATGAACAATTAGTTAAAGTAAACTTAATCATTATATACATTATCAGTTCCCCTGTTGAATTCTAAACAAGAGCAAAATCATGTTGCAGACTTAATCTTTATGATGAAACTTTTTGCAATTTTCAACGAATTTTGAAGCAATTCTTTTCGAAAGCATTGATTTTGTCAACTTTTCGGGGTGCCATTGTAATGCCAAAAGAAATTGAGTTGACGAATTTTTTAATTCAACAGCCTCGATTGAGCCATCTTTTGTTGAGGCAACAGCTTTTAGCAAGGGGGCAATCTTATCAATTGCCTGATGATGAAATGAGTTCACTTTAGCCACTGATTTGTTTCCGTTAAGTTCAAAAAGCAAACAATTTTGATTGATTTCAAGCTGATGCATGCAAACAGTATCGTTTATTCGGTGAAGCACAGTTTTTCCTCTAAGAGTTGGAATATCAGGAGTTAATGTTCCACCTAAATACACGTTGAGCAGTTGAAGCCCACGGCAAATACCCAAAATGGGAATCTTTAATCGAAATGCTTCTTCGGCAAGCCCTATTTCAAGACTATCGCGATACGAATCAAACTCTTCGCAATATTTTGCCAACGAATCTGATTTATAATAGGAGGGATGTATGTCCACTCCGCCCGAAAAAATGATTCCATCGCAAGTTTTCAGCACCTTTTTTGCAGAATCCACCATTAATCCATAAAGATTTAGGGTAATTATTTTTTTATCCACATTCTTAATCAGTTGATGATATTTTTGATAACTATTGCTCCCAATTCCTTTCGAAATAGCAATTCGTAAAGTATCGCCGGCAAACGAAAGTACAAGAGAAAAACTAAAGAAAATGGTGAGTATCCATTTAAAGTGAATATGTTTCATAATTAGGTTTTTTTAAGTAATATCAAACTAATTTGTTTAAATAATATTCGGGATGATAATCTTGCGTAAGACTTTTATATTCATCTGAAAAGTAATGATTTGAATCTTGAATCGAAAATTCATTTTCAATAAAAGAACATGTGTCGTTTCTCAATTCAATCAAACATCGGAAAAAAGATTTTTCAGGAGTAGGTCTAACATCCGAACATTTATGAGGGAAAAATTGATGTGTATGGGCTGTTTGAAATAATTTTATTTTAGCAGGATAAGGAACAATAAAAATTAATTTTCCATTTTCAGTTAACAACCTTTTGCTTTCAGAAATAATATCTATAAAATGCAAGTATTGAGTATGTTTAGCTTTTAGTCGGGAAGCAGAATCGGGAGTTAAGCTATTGTCAAAATAAGGCGGATTTGAAATGATGATATCAAATTTTTCATTGGTTTGCCTAATAAATTCCTGAAATGAAATGTTCATAGAACTCAGATTAGCGGCCCATTGAGTTTGATTGAAATTAGATTTTGCTTGCATTACAGAGTTCTCGTCGATGTCGATTGCTGTAATTTTAGCAAAAGAATTCTTTTGAGCCATCATTAAACTAACAATTCCACAACCAGTGCCCACTTCAAGTATATTCTCAGCATTCGAAACATCAGCCCATGCACCCAAAAGGATAGCATCGGTATTCACTCTAATACTGCTCAAATCATCTAATATACTGAAATGCTTAAACCTGAACACGCTGTAAAATTACTGTTTAGTAAATGTTATAGACTTCTTATAAAGAAATTAAAAATCGAATCTAATTCCAATGCCTAAACCAACTCTAAATAAAAGCATTACAATAATGAAAAATGTAAATAATCTCCAATTAATAAAAATCTTTTTATTTTCTGTTTGGATTCTAACCCGATAAAAATATTTTGAATTAGAACTAGGGAAAATAGGAATGAATGCAAAAACTAAAGGAATAAATAATAGAGTTTCATAAGGAGTATTATTAGGAATTTTTAAAAGTAAAATAAACAAAGATCCAATAAACCATGGGATTACAACAACGAAGATGATATACAACAATCGATTTTCCTTTTCTAAATAAAAATTAGAAGGAGCCGTTTTGAAGAAATTATTTGTTGAAGCAAGCCCAATAAAAGCTAAAATAAAAGTACCTAAAATGGAAGCAATTATTTTTTCTACTGTGGAAAAATACATCCAGTCTAATGCATAGCCAATCCCTTTTTCGGAGATAGCCCCTGCCAGAAACGAGCTTAAGAAAAAGTTAAAAGCATGCAGATATCCCCATAGAAAAAATATTTTTATTATTCGGCTCTTTTCATGAATAAGCAAAAATAAAATCAAGAAAAGGACAGCTATAAATAAAGAAAATATCGGACCTGAAACAAAAGTCATAATTACAGAATCGAAGTTCCATAATTTTGAAGAACTTGGTGGCCAGATAATTGAATGATAATATAACTTGCAAAATAAGCCAAAATGACTTCCCACAATAATAGTTGATAACTGATAAAGCACATAAGTTATCAAGTAGCTGATAATATAAAGAAAGGTTGAATTTAAAGCTAAAGATATAAGTTTAACACGAGTGATTTTACGTTGTAATAAATTTTTAGAATGTTCGAACCAGTTGCCAAACGAGACTATCGATTGATTTATATAGCTTTTTAAAGTATTTATTCTGAAAGAAAACAGCCATACAAGAAAAGATTTTTTTTCAACACTTTTTTTAAACCCCATCGTTCTATTATACTCAGCTTTCGTGCTTGACCAGTATTTTAGAAATTGAAAAAAGCTAGAAGCAACCTTAAGCTTATCCTTTTTCTCATTTTTAATCTTTGCAGAGTGAATTAAGGCTTCTTTAAATATTTTTCTTTTAGAGATTTTAATTGGTTCTCTGGTGCGTTTAGTTTTTTTTCTAAACGGAGCCTTAAGAATCAGAGCAAATAGGGAACCTTGGCTATTAGAAATAGGAGCTGGCTTATTTATTGATTTTCTTATACCTGGTTTTCTTTTAATTGGCGATTCCAATCTTTTCCTCATTTTTTGAAATGGCGAAAGTAGTATTAAAAGGAAAGGGTTCTTTACTATTTTAGGTTTTCTGTTTTTCATTTTAAAAAAAAACAAAATAACGAAATATCAATATCATTTCCTAAAAAAAGAGCAGAAAAATTCAAATTGTTTGATAGAACAAAAAAAAAAATTAGAGTTTTGTTTTGATATTAGAATTAATCGTATATTTGCACAAATAAATTTTAGTTTAAAAAACTTGAGCCATGAAAAAATACATTATTAGGTTTACAAGGCAAATTGCAATAATTTTATTTGTTCTTATATCAAATATTTCCTTTTCACAACCTCCTGGTCCTCCTCCTCCTCCTGGTGACGGTGGTGGTGGTGGTGGTGAAATTCCTGTTGGAGGTTCACCAATTGATGGTGGGTTGAGTATCTTCATATTATTGGGAAGTGCTTATGGTGCATATAAATACAAAAAAAATAAATAAAAACTGTCGAAAAAAAAACCGCAAATTTTTGCGGTTTTTTTAATCTTCATTATTTAAGAATTGGCGAATCGCCCGAAGGTTTTTTACTTTCAGGAATACTAATTGATTGCCTCATCGAAGTATCAGCTTTTATATTTTCGAGTTTATAATAATCCATCACACCAAAGTTTCCATTTCTAAAAGCTTCTGCAAGTGCTTTGGGGATTTCTGCCTCAGCTTCAATTACTTTGGCACGTGCTTCTTGTGCTTTTGCCTTCATTTCCTGTTCAAGGGCAACAGCCATAGCTCTACGTTCTTCTGCTTTTGCTTGTGCAATATTTTTGTCAGCATTTGCCTGATCTATTTGCAACATAGCTCCAATATTTTTACCAACATCAACATCAGCTATATCAATTGATAAAATTTCATAGGCAGTTCCGGAATCTAATCCTTTTGCAAGAACAACTTTTGAAATAGAATCAGGATTCTCGAGCACTAATTTATGAGAATTGGCAGATCCAATAGCCGTAACAATTCCTTCACCAACTCTTGCCAATACAGTTTCTTCACCTGCACCTCCAACTAATTGTTTAATATTAGTTCTCACCGTTACTTTAGCAGTGGCAGTAAGCTGAATTCCATCTTTTGCAACTGCGGCAACAGGAGGAGTGTTGATAACTTTTGGGTTAACAGACATCTGAACAGCTTCAAAAACATCTCTCCCTGCGAGGTCAATTGCGGTAGCTGTTTTAAAATCAAGTGGGATATTGGCTTTATCAGCTGAAATTAGTGCTCTTACAACTAAATCAATTCTGCCACCGGCAAGAAAGTGTGTTTCCAAATCATTCCTGCTTAATGCCAAACCTGCTTTGTGAGAAGTAATCATATTACGAACAATGATTTGAGGGGGCACTTTTCGCCAGCGCATAACCACGAGTTGTAATAATGAAATTCGAACATCAGAGAGTAAGGCATTGAACCATAAGCCAACAGGAACAAAATAAAAAATTATCCATAGTGCGAATATTGCACCAATTCCTATTGCAATTAATATTCCGATTTGTTCATTCATAATTTTTAATTTTTAAGTTTAACGTAAATTTTATTTTCTGAGATTTTAATGATTTCTATTTCTTTATTCTGATCAATGAATTCACCAAAAGTTCTAACTTCGAAAAATTCATTACTAAATTCTGCTTTTCCGGAAGGAGCCAAACGGGAAATGCTTATTCCAATATCACCCGATTTAACTTTACTTTCATCAATAATGTTTACTTTCCCCTGGTTTTGAGTTTTAAGTTTGAGCTTATTCCATGTCTTGGAACGTAAAGTTAATACTAATAAAAGTATTGTGAAACTTAAAGTCGAAATTAAAGTTAAGTGTCCGGCAAATGCTCCATAATAAGAATATGAATTATAGATGCCAAAAACAACCAATCCTAATCCTGCAATTCCTAAAATAAGTCCCGGAACAACAAGTATTTCAAGAATTAACATCAGTAATCCTATTAAGATTAAAGTTATAATGAGTAACCAGGACATAATATTATTCTATAGTTATTGTTAGACCAAGCTTCGACAGTTTATTTCCATACGATTTTAAGATTTTGAAATTTCCTGTCTTAATTGCACATTTACCTTTATAATGAGCCACTAAGGCAATTTGCTCGGCCTGGAGCGGATCATGGCTACATACTTCGATGAGCGTATCAATCACAAAATCAAAAGAGTTAACATCATCGTTATATAATATCAACTCATGGATTTCACTTAATTCGCCTTGATGCTCAC
>JBAWXL010000035.1:0-22829 GCA_037144095.1 Bacteroidota bacterium | reverse complement strand
AATCATTTAATTAATTTAAAAAAATCAGTTATGGATTATATCTGGCCTTTTTTATTGAACCCCATTCTCAATTGCACAGATGGGAGTTATCGCAAGGCATTAAATGTGAGCATTCGCCACTATAATGCAATGTCGAATTCTACTATTCAATTTATTATTGATATGTTTGTCATCTACGAACCACTGCATTTGGCTTTTGTAGCCGCTTATAATGAGTGGATTGCACAAAGCGGCTCGCAGCAAGGCGAAACGCTTACGGTGAACCAATTGCTCCGTTTAGTGAGTAAGAAAATTAAAACATGGGACATTGCCATACAAAGCAAATATGCTGACGACACTGCCCGCTATAAGCAATTGTTGCCCAATCATCGTATTCCTTTTCAAAGCGGCGCACAGGATTTGCGCATCGGAGCCATAAGCTCGTTAAGCACAAATATTGGTGCCGACCCTTTGTTAGCAACTGTGAAAACAGATGTTGATTTAACTTTTACCCAAATTCAGACAGCTTTTAATCAGCAAAAACACAACATTTCGGAAACATTGATTTCTAGCGATGCCGTTGAAACTGCACGTGTGGCTATGTGTGTGGGGCAGTATGCCGATTTGGGCACTTTTATTAGCCATTATGCTTCACATCCCATAGATATTGCTCCTTATTTCGATATTGAAACCATTCGTCAACACGATCAGGTTATTTTTGATGGTCATGTGAAACCTCTTGAAAATAAGTTTTTCAGAAAACATACTTTTACACCTCTGGATGAAGTTAGCATTTGGAATAAAGGGGCAGGTGTGTTGAAATTTTTTCTCACCGAACTGAAAGGCGGGGCGCTGGGTTCGACTTGTGTGACGGTTCAGCCTGCCTCAAAATACGTGGGACTTGCCTCAGCCATGGGCAGCCTCACCAAAAAAATCATCATGGTGAATAACCCCGACCCCAATCAGATGGGCGACTATGAATTTGAGTTTTTGTAGGGGCTGAAGGATTGGGAGATATTTAAACCTAACAGGTTTTTTGAAACTTGTTAGGTTTTTTTATTTTACCAAAACGATTCCTTATGCATAAACAACCTCCTTCAAAATAAAAGGACCAATATGAGGACTAAGACCATTTTTAGTAACAATATCTAGTTTTTCGTTCTTAAACAAAGTTTCTATGTAGTCGTTAAGTGCCATTAGGTTATCGAAGTTTTCTTTTTCAGGAATAAAATCAATCAGAATATCAATATCACTCGAATCGGATTGTTCATCTCTGACATAAGAGCCAAACAAACCAATGCTGTGCACTCCCAGATTATTTAATTCGGGTTTATGTGCCTGAAGCGTTGAAAGTATATTTTCTTTTGTCGTCATTTGAAAACAAAATTAATAAAATTTCATTGAATAGAATAAAAAATTGGAAAGGATGAAGGTTTTTAGACCGAAGGCTGAAAGATTGGGAGATATTTAAACCTAACAGATTTTTTGAAAGCTGTTAGGTTTTTTTATTGCATCAAAACGATTCCTCAGATTTGTCCCCAACATGATAAAACAAAAAAAGAGCCCCGAAAGGCTCTTAATAAGGATTGTTGTAAAATTAACCTTATTCGTTTTCGTTTTCATCGCCGTTGCCACCGCCATTATAGCCACCTTTTCCTCTTCCATTGCCTTTTCCGCGCTGACGGTTTTTTACTTTATTGATGAGTTCTTTCTGAAATTCTCTTTCAGCTTTTTGAAGTGTGGCTACTTTTTTAATGGGAATTACTTTTTTAAACTTGCCAACATATTCCTTTTTTAAATCTAATGTTTTTTGGGCATGAATCAATTGATTGTCGACAAAAGCAGTGGCTTCTTCATCGGTCATCTTGTCGATGCCTTTTTGCCTGAGCGCTTTATTAGCATCCAAAAACTCTTTCGTCAGCGTTTCTTTTTTGGTTTGATATTCGTTGTAGACGGGCCAGAACACTTTCGATTCGTCGGGAGTAAGCGATAGCTTTTCAGTGATGAAAGCAACTTTTTGCGATTCAATTTTTTCTTTAATTTCTTTTCGTTTTTCGGTTTTTTGCGCCATAGCAAGCAGCGAAAAAGTCAGCAATACAATCAATAGGCTTGATTTGAGCAACATTGTTTTTTGAAGGGTTTTCATTTTTTGAAGGGTTTTAAAGTTCATTAATATTATCGAGGGCATTTTCTTCGTCTAAATAATTTATCACATCGTCCATTGTGATGTTATTTTCTTTTATGGTTTTATTGAGGTCGTATTTTTCGGCAGGAGGCAACGAATTGAAGCTATTTGCCGATTGTTTTGTTAGCGAATAGCTCAGTTTTAAAGGCTTTTTATTGGTATCGCAAGCCAAAGAGCTTTTATTGGCAATAAAAACAGAAGAACTGTTATGTTGTATGAGCAGAAATATGGCCGCCGTAACGAATAGGATCAGCATACTTGCCAAAGCCCAACGGAGAATAGGTTTTTTTGATGCCAGTGAGAATAAACCTGCTCGATGCGCATGAATCCGATTGTTAATTTGGATGGGAAGATGGTGGAAATAATCTTCAGGAACTAAAAAGGGATTGTTTTTTTCATTGTTCAAAAACGGATGCAATTCAGCCTTTTCTTCTTCAGAAGTAAAGTTGTTGGATGAAGGTTGAATTGGTTTCATTTTGCAGAATTTAGTGTTATGACTGTTGTGATAGAAAAAGGTTTAATTTGAGCTAATAAAATTTTCTATTTTTTTTGAGGCAATATGATAAGAAGCTTTGAGCGCACCCACCGAAGTGCCAAGTATGGCCGACATTTGTTCGTAGGGCAATTCGTCGTAATAGCGCATATTGAAAACCAATCGTTGACGGGGCGGAAGTTTCAACAAAGCCATTTGCAGCAGGTGTTCGGTTTGATTGCTCGTATAAAAACTATCGTCTTTCAGCGAATTTGACAATTGCTCTTCATAGTCGGTGAAACGCACCAGTGATTTTAATTTTTGTCTTTTGATGAAGGTTAAGGTTTCGTTCACTCCGATACGAAAAATCCAGGTGGACAACTGCGCATCCTGGCGAAATTGATGAAGATTTCGCCAAACCTTTATGAAAACATTTTGGGTGATATCGTCGGCATCCTGGTGGTTGAGCACCATGCGCCTGACGTTCCAATAGATTTGTTTTTGATATTTTTGAACAATTAAATTAAATGCATAATCCGACGTGTCCGCATTGCGGAACTTTTCAAGTAATTCGATATCGGTATAATCGCTCATACATTAATTTGTTTCGGAAAAATGAAAACCACCAAGCCGGAAAAGAGAAACCCGTGTTTCTGACGCTCCCAACAGCATTTGGCTAAAGGAAAGCTAATGCAGCGATTATTTTTTACGCTTAATGGCTTTAAGCGCAGCCGCCACGATGTGGTGCGATTCGAGTCCGTATTTTTCGAGCAATTGTTCGGGTGTTCCACTTTCGCCAAATTTATCGTTCACGGCAACCATTTCCATCGGAACCGGCATATTGAGGGCGAGCCATTGGGCAATGCTGTCGCCCAATCCGCCATTCATCAAATGCTCTTCGGCAGTTACCACACAACGTGTTTTTTTAACTGACTTTTGGACTGCTTCAACATCTAAAGGTTTAATGGTATGAATATTTATGATTTCGGCACTGACGCCTTTTTTCGCCAATTGCTGACATGCTTCAATTGCTTTCCAAACCAAATGACCGGTTGCGAAAATACTAACATCAGCTCCGGCCTTCAATTTAATGGCTTTCCCTATAATAAACTCCTGATTGGCTGGCGTGAAATTGGGCACTTTGGGTCGACCAAAACGCAAATAAACAGGCCCAACGTAATCGGCTATGGCGAGGGTGGCGGCTTTGGTTTGATTGAAGTCGCAAGGGTTAATGACCACCATATTGGGCAGCATTTTCATTAAACCAATGTCTTCCATAATCTGATGTGTGGCACCATCTTCGCCTAAAGTGATGCCTGCATGAGAAGCACAAATTTTTACGTTTTTATTAGAATAGGCAACCGATTGGCGAATCTGATCATACACCCTTCCGGTAGCGAAATTGGCAAAAGTTCCGGCAAAAGGGATCTTACCGCCTATGGTCATACCGGCAGCAATGCCAATCATATTGGCTTCTGCAATCCCGATCTGGAAGAAACGCTCAGGAAAATCTGAAGCAAATTGGTCCATTTTCAGCGAGCCGGTCAGGTCGGCACAAAGCGCTACAATATTATTGTTTTGTCGGGCGGCTTCCACTAATCCGGCACCAAAACCCGAGCGGGTATCCTTCATTTCAGTGTATTCGAAGATATTCATGTTTGATGGTTTTATTGATATAAGTTGACATGGATGCTGGCACCCGATTCAACTTTGAATTTTTTCTCGGTAGTATAAAGAGATTTATTTACAAACTTTGCTCTGAAAACCACACGGTAGTTCCCCGGAAGCAGGATTAAAGATTCTTGTTGCTCGTTTTCGCGTAGATTGTAAATCAATTCTAATTTATTGTCTTTTTCTAAAAACAGCCCCCCATAACCATTAATGGTTTTATGAATAACCGCAATGCCGGGCATGGGTATTTCGACTGTGGTGGTATGACTTTGGCTAATGTCGACATTATTGATTTTAAAACGGGGCAGACTCAGGATTTCTAAGTCATATTTGCCGGTAATGTACTTTTCGATATGGTCGAAAGTTTGCACGTTAATGGTTTCCATTTTGCCCTTCTGACGAACGATACACTGAATATCCTTAACGTTTTTCAAGCCACCGCCCAACACGCCCAGTTTTAGATATCCTTGCGGACAACTCACCGGAATGATGGTATGCTTTCCGGGGGTAAGACTCACGTTTTTAATTCCTGTGGCTGGAATGGTATGCACCACCACATCATATTTCAACAAGGGGTCGATAGATAATGTATCGGGAAGACCTTTCCCATTAAAAGTATGTATAAAATTATACTTGATTAAACCTGAATAATTATCGAAAAAGGTCATATTCACATTGGTTTCCGTTGGATTATTGTCCTCATCCAATAGGTTTACCTGAGCAGTGGTGGAGTTCAGTGCCTGCGAAATCACTACATTCAATGCCTTAGTGAAGTCGGCTTCTTTGGACGCATCAAAATAAGTTCCCACACAATCAAAAGCATCTTTAAAATCCTTTCCAATTCCAATGATAAAAGGTTTCAAGATAATTCCTTTTTGTTGAAGCATCTTCGAAACAACACAGGGGTCGCCGCTGCATTCCTCCATACCATCAGTGATGAGAATAATGATGTTTCGACAATTATCGCAGGGAGTGAAATCTTCGGCTGCAAGCTCGAGCGAACGCGCTATAGGTGTGGTTCCCCTGGGGATAATCGACTTCAGTACATTGCGGATTTGTGTTGTAGTATTTAATCCTATTGGCACTTCGAGCTTAGAGTCGTCGCAATCTTGTGGTGGAAAGTCTTTTTGATGCCCATACACTCTTAATCCTATTTCGAGGAAAGGAATGCTCTTAATACTATCGAGCAGGTTTGCCAAAAGTTTTTGTGCAATAGTAATCTTTCTGTCGCTTTGCCATTTGGCATACATGCTTTGCGAAGCATCGAAAATGAATAATATACGAGTGGTTTTATTAGCCTGTGGTTTTTCGCCTAATACCTGAGCTTTGATATTCGCGGAGAATATCAATACCATGAGGAAAACAAAACAGGTTCTAATAATTCTCATACATTATTTTAATAATCGCCTAAAGTTACCGGTAGTTGTTGAAGGGCTTTTTCGAGTTGTTCATCGTTTGGTGGTGTGCCGTGCCATTTATATGAGCCGGCCATAAAGTTTACTCCACAACCCATTTCGGTTTTCATCAGAATAACAATGGGTTTTTGTTTACCGGTATGTTCTTTGGCTAATAA
Organism: Bacteroidota bacterium; assembly: GCA_037144095.1. Taxonomy (GTDB): domain Bacteria; phylum Bacteroidota; class Bacteroidia; order Bacteroidales; family CAIXTV01; genus CAIXTV01. Next base: position 16,949 of record JBAWXL010000035.1, on the reverse strand, counting down.
AAGGGTATCGATAATGTTTTGCATCTTATTACCATTTGTTTCCAAAACTTTCCAACCAAATGCAACCCATTTTGCCTTCAACTCGCCCAAACTGCATACATCGTTTACTGTGCCATCTATTTGTTGACCATTAACGTCGATGGTTGCAATGATGTTGTCAACTTTATTGGCAGCAGCATACATGGCAGCTTCCCATATTTGTCCTTCCTGAAGTTCGCCATCTCCATGCAGGGTAAATATTGTGTGAGGGTCGTTATTTAGTTTTTTTGAAATGGCAGCTCCAATTCCTACCGACAAACCTTGTCCAAGAGATCCACTCGAAATTCTAACGCCCGGTATTCCTTCAGCATTGGTTGGATGACCCTGCAAACGGGTATTCAACTTGCGAAATGTGGCCAATTCACTTACCTCAAAATAGCCCGATCGAGCTAAGACACTATACCAAGCAGCAGAAAGGTGCCCATTGGAAAGAAAAAACACATCTTGCCCTTCTCCATTCATGCTAAAACGCTTTGGATTGTGTAATAAAACTTCAAAATAGAGTGCAGTGAGAAAATCTGCACAACCTAATGAGCCTCCAGGGTGCCCTGATTGCACTGCATGTATCATACGGAGAACATCCCTACGTACCTGAGTAGCAGTTCGTTCCATTTCTTGAATTGTTAGCATAACTATATTTTAATTTCGTTCCAAAAATACATCAATTTATGGTGCAGAAATTAGTTTTGTTTATAAAAAGTGAAAAAAAAATGTTTTATACGTTTATCTTCAATAGGATGGAATTAATCTATTTGTGTTTATATTTTTATGATTTAAAATAGATTAGCTACATCTAATGATATAATTCACTATACGGAAATAAGAGATTTCACTTAATTTAAATTAATTTGTAGCGCCGGTTTAGTTTATTATTGTAATTTTACTTCAAATATCAATAACTCATTTTTCTGTTTTTTATTGTACTTTTTTAGAATGAAAAAACCACTTTTACTTCAAATCTTATCCATTATTATTGGAACGGTGTTTATTGTTTCAGGGATTGGGAAAGCCTTTAACACGACTGCATTTGCTTATATTATTTACGAATATCATTTTGGATATGCATTTTTTGCAGCTCCTGTAATTCCGGTAATTGAAGTTTTGCTGGGCTTGATGTTGATTTTCAAGATTTATAGGAGAACTGCTGCTTTGCTATCGGGCATCATGTTGTTGATTTTTAGCATTATTTTTGCCTACGGTTATTGGGCGCATCAAATAGAAGATTGTGGATGTTTTGGCGAAATTAGGGCTTTGCAGCTTTCTCCCTGGATTACCTTCACCCGGAACATTGTGTTGCTCATTATGAGTGTTTTTATCATGCTGAATCGTACTGCCGAAACGCAAAAACAGCTCACTTTGTGGAAAGCATGGATTGTTTTCCCCATTATTATTGGAGTTGCATTGCTATCAGGTTTTTCTTTTAAGCTTACTGCCGATGAGTCGGATACAACCCATCCCTGGCAGGGAAAAGCAATTAAAGACACTAAGCTTCCTTTATTTATTCACACAAATCCCGACTCTACTTACCTCTGCTTTGTTTTTTCGTGGAAATGTTTTCATTGTTGGAATTCAATTGAAAATGTAAAAAGCTATAAAGCTTATCATGTGGTGGATTCTATTATTGGTATTTCGATGCATGATGATAAGAATGAAGCCCGAACACGTAAATATTTCGACATAAACTTTCCTGTGATTAAAACCTCACGCGATTCGACGAGGCTATTGACAGAGGTTTTGCCCACCATGTTTATCATCAGTCGCGATACGATAAAAGTTGCCTTTCAGAGTGAAATTCCTTCGCATCTTACTTTGCTGAGCTCATCATTAGGGGACAGTAAATGAAAAACTTCTTTTCACGCCTCGAGGCTTGGTACAAGATTCATCAACGTGACTTGCCCTGGCGAAAAACACGCGACCCTTATTTGATTTGGATATCGGAAATCATTTTCCAACAAACCCGCATTAATCAGGGATTCGAATATTATCAGCGTTTTGTGGAAGCCTTTCCCGATGTGATGACGTTGGCTGCCGCCGACGAGGCGAAGGTGTTGAAACTATGGCAGGGGCTTGGCTATTATTCGAGGGCACGCAACATTCATAAGGCGGCGAATATCATTGTTGAAAAACATCAAGGAGTGTTTCCTAAGCATTTTGACGACATCAGGAAACTGCCCGGAATTGGCGACTATACGGCGGCCGCCATTGCCAGCTTTGCCTTCTTGCAGGTATTTCCGGTGGTGGATGGCAACGTCATCCGTTTCATCAGTCGTTTGTATGGATTGAATACCCTCTTCACAACGGATGCATCGAAAAAAGAGCTTTATATGCTCCTGAACAAACTCATCGACCCAAAGAAACCCGATATCTTCAATAATGCCATAATGGAATTTGGTGCCTTGCAATGTAAACCTGCCACACCCGATTGCGAAGCATGTATCTTTAAGTCTGATTGTGTGGCTTTCAAAAAAAAGCTTGTGCAGGAACTTCCCTTGAAAGTGAAAAAGAAAGTCAATCCTATTCTCTACTTGAATTATCTGGTGTGCATTGCAAATGAGGAACAAGGAAAAGCTAGCTGGTTGCAAAAAAGGAGTCATAAGGGCATTTGGCATAATTTATACGATTTCCCCTGCCACGAAAGCGAGGGAAAATTAAGTTTTAAGCAATTAGAGCAACTTTCGTTTTTCAAAGAAATCACTTCAAACCATGCTTATCGCCACATCAACAGCAGCACTGAATATGTGCACAAACTCACGCATAAGACTTTCTATGCCTATTTTCATGTGTTGGAATTTGAGAAGGGTGTGACTATAGTGTTGGAGGGATTTGAAAAATGTTTGTTAGACAATTTGCACACTTTTCCCGTATCGCGCCTCATGGAAATATATTTGGAAGAAGAAGGCTTAGGCCGAATCATTATTAAGAACAATTAGAAAGTTAAACAATTATAGTTAAAAACACTTTTGTTTTTGAACATAATTCTATTTGATAATACGAATCAAACAGGCTTGTCTTTTCCCATTTTACATAAGTGTCTTTTTATATCTCCGAATAAACTTTTTTAGAAGCAGTATTTATATAATCCTTTATCTGCTGTTTCACTTCTCCTTTTGTGAGGATAGGCGTTCCTTTATTATTGGTTGAAGGATAGGATTTCTTTGAAATGTTTTCCAATGCATTTATCAAAGTATCAACATCCTTTTTGCTATTTTCTATGCCCAGACTCACTCTGACTACGCCCGGAAAACGAACTGCGGGAATAAGCATCTGAAGCACCTTTTGAAACTTCTCAAGACCAGAGGTGACATGAAGAATATGTTTGACCAAAATATGTGCACAATGACAACCATAACGCACCCCAATTCCATTTCGAAACGCTAATTCTTTCGCAACGCCAAAGGTTATCATGCTTTTTAAACTAAAGGCAATAACTCCTGCTCTTTGGGTAAAGTTTGCTGAATCTGGATTATTTATTCCGTATATCTTCAAGCTCTCAATCTGCGCCATATCCCGCAATACACTTTCTAGTAAAAGTTGTTCTTCTTTTTCTATCAGGTTCATGCCAATTCGTTTTAAGAGAGCAAAAGCCTTGCCCAAAGCCGCAATGCCTCCTGCATTTTCTTCTCCTGATATTTTAATCCGTTTTAATTCTTCTGAATTGAAATTAAGTAGCTCTTTTCTAACAATCAACACCCCACAACCAAAAGGAGCATACACTTTGTGTGCAGAAAATGCCAAATAGTCTATTTTGCAGCTTTCAATATCCAACTTACAATGGGCTATCAACTGGGCTGCATCCACCATCAGTTTAGCGCCAAAATGATGTGCAATCCTGCTTATTTCCATTATGTTATTATAGGTTCCCAACACATTTGAAGCAGCACTTATTGCAATAAGTTTTATTCGCTTCTTGCCAAATTTAGCTTCTTTATTGTAATTACTTAAAAGTGTTTCCATTTCCTTTAAATCTACAAATCCTTCATCATCTGCCGATATTCGAATTTGTGAAAAACCCGGAAGCATTCGCCAGGGTAAATCGTTTGAAGAGTGTTCGAGATCAGTACTGAGTATCACAGGCTCAATGCCATCTTCCTTTTCGAGGCTAATATTGCGAGCAGCAAGATTGATGGCTTCGGTGGCATTGGAAGTAAAAATTATTTCATAATTTGAAATTGGTGCATGTAACATATCAGCACAAATGAATTTCACTTCAGCAACAATTTCTTGTTTTACTTCATCTGCCTGGGGCAGGGTCTTTCGAAATGCATCCCAAATCGGATCGAAGGTCGGAGTACTTGCACTATTATCCAAATTGATAAAAGGGACTAAGCCTTCCATGGTTGGAACATTAATACCTCGACCTATCAAAGTCTTCCTGAGTTCATTTAGCAATTCCCTACCTGAATATTTCTCCAAATCATCATGAGATAATATTTGGGCTGCCGTGAGTCTTTCAGGGGTAGTTTTAAGGAAAACATCTTTCCCGTATTGCTGCACCATCCGCAATGCTCTGGCAAAGGCTATAACATTTATGATGGCAGGGGTACCGGCTTCGAACTTGTCGGGAGCATTTGCCCAGATTACCCATTCTCTTGAAATCAATTTGGTTGTTCCACCACCTGACTCTAAAGGCACCCCTTTTGGAAGGGCTTTTTTATTCACTGCCAAAGCTTTTACTCCAAGTGACAAACCAACATCATGACTTGCTACACTTCTGTAACTTTCAGGTTTCAGCTTTGAAACTAAAGCAGTAGCCCGGGCGGGTGTGCAAAAGATGACTTTGTATTTCGATTTACTCAAACCCAGATAATCCAATACAATTTCACGGGCTTGCTCATATAAATGAGTCGTCACCATAGAATAGTGTCCACTGCCACGGTGAACATTTGAATAGGTCTCCAAGGCTGCATGTACTCCGCTTTCCAGGTTTGCAAATGCATTCATCTTTTCTTTGCTTATTTGAGTTTTTTCTTCCATAATTTTAATTATTTAATGTTGCGACTCTTAGTTTTATACTTTTAATTTCTTGTGTTTTCTGAATTTGGTGGTGCTTTTATGGCTTAATTAATTTTGCTGAGTTGAACTTAATATTCTTTGCTCATAAATGTATTTCCTTATAAATTCGAAATCAAAAAGCCTGAGGTTTATTGATTATTCAAATGCTCTATGATTAGCCTTGCCCAAAATTAGCCTTTAATTTCAAAACAAGCTCTTATTTCCCTTTTCTTTAATCTTTTCAATTTCTTTTTCTTTTATGTTAACCGATTTCCCTTTGTTGAAACGATAAGATACCTGCAACAAAACAATGTTTTTGAGGATATCAATATTATTAAATTTGCTTTCGGTATAATAATCTGTCTTAATATAATATCCCTGTTTATAGTTCACTCCCCATGAAATGGGGGTAATATAAACCAACTGAACCGTTAGCTTTTCTTTTAAGAAGGGTTGACGAACAAATAAGATCCAAAAATCATTGTTCCCATTGTTATATCCCTGGGCTGTAATATTTTTCTGATTACTTTTCTGATATTGCATTCCTGCCATGGTTTTTGATTTCAGGTTCTGATAGATGAGCTGGGCATTCATGCTAAAATCATTAACATTATTGGTTTTAGCAGCATATTTAATGCTGGCAAAGTAAACATTGGCATTCGATTGAATAAAGAAGTTTTTAGCAATGGGCACGGTCAGGCTGGCTTCAACACCATAGTTTCTGTATTTTCCGGCATTGCTGTAGGAATATTGGAAAGTGCTGTCGGTAGGCGAACTTCCCACTTCTGTGATATAATTATTGGAGAAATGATAATAAGGCTCAATGCTCAGCAATCCTTGTAGGATGGTGGCTTGAAGCGATATTTTGTTCACAACTTCGGGTTTCAGATTGGGATTTCCTGTTCTTACACTTTGCAAATCCACTAAAACGGAATACGGATTTGTTTGACTAATTTCAGGGTAATTGCTGCTTGATCTGTATTTTGCTTTTAAAATCAAATTTGCCGAAGCATCGAATTTGACATCTGCATAGGGTTGAAAGATAAGATAGGATGCCTTACGACCGTCGGCATTGGGCGCACTGGTTTCGCCGGCTGCACCCAACTTCATACTCAGCTTTTTACTAATAGGAAATGCGTAATAGGCATAAAGTTTATTGCGCAAGTCAGAATAAGTGAATTGGCTGCTACTATCGGCTACGAAACTACTGTTCAGCTCTTTCCAGGTATTGCCATAACCTACATTTAAGGAAGATTTATTATCAAAGGTATGGGTAAATTCCAAATAGAAATTTGTTCCATTTTGTATGTCTTTTCCTGCTTCGTTACGCGCAAAGCTTCCTTGTTTGAAAATAGTGGTGTTTGTATTATAATAGTTAGAATAAGTGAAGTTTGAATTGATTACATTTCTGCCATCAATGTTGCCTTCATAAAACAATGAATTATATGAACTTGTATTGTTTGAACTGTTGCTGGTTTGGGAGGTGTCGTTTGCCAGTGTAGCATTATTCAAACTGCTGATTACATTGTAAATTTCTGATGAGGTATTTTCACCTTTGGGCTGGGTTGATAAACTGCTTTCGAAACTGAGGGTGTGTTTGGGGTTGATATAAAAGTCTGTGCCAAAGGTGTAATTATTGTATTGCTGACTAACTTTTGTGTTGACATCAGAATTTGTAAGCGGGCTTTGTTCGATTTGCAGTCCGCTGCTATACTTCTTACTGCTGAAGGTGTTGAAATTGAATTTATCCGTATTGTTGTTGTATTTCAAATAAACATTCACTTTGTTGTAAACAAAATTCAGTGTGGCCGAAAAATTGTTTCCTATTGGAATATAAGAAGATTTGCTTGCGTCGGGGTCGACAATCAGGTTGTCGTCTAAAAATATATCTGTGCCCTTATAATCTTTTTTCAATATAATATTAATGACTGCTGAATAGCCTTCGAGGGCATATCTGCCACCCGGATCGTGAATGACTTCCACCTTTTTCAGACGGTCGGGGGCTAAGTTTTTAATATACTCCTGATCTTTTTCAATTCCATCAACCAAAATAATCACTTTGGCACTATTATCCACTTTTATGGTATTGCTGTAGCGATCAATGCTAACACCCGCTACTTTTTCCAACACATCTTTTGCACTTGATGTGCCCGCTTTCATTTTTTCGGTGACAATTTGCACATCTCTGTCTAATTTAGTTTCACGTGAACTTTCCTTAACCTGCACCTCTTTAAGGTTAATCACAGATGGTTTTAACAGAAAAACTCCCAGGAATTTATCAGCCGTTGCAGCAAACAGCTTGGTGGTATCGGTTTTAAAACCCACCATACTCATGATGATCTTGTAATATCCCTGGTCGAGCGACAAATTAAAAAAGCCGTTCAAATTGGTGGCTGCTACGCTAATCAGACTATCTTTTGCATTGAAAACGGAAGCATTGCAAAACTCTATTTTCTCTTTTGTTTCACTGTTTTTGACTTGCCCGCTAATCTGAACTTTATCTTGCGAAAAAGAATAATTTGTAAATAAAAAGGCAAGGCTAAACAATAAGGTAATTCTTTTCATCTTATATTTTCTTTTAATATTTGTGTGAGACGCTCGAAGAAGGGGCGAAGTTACAATTATTTCAATTTAATTTTGTATTTTTACCAGCGTTTTTAAAGCTTACTATAATGTATTATCGTATTGAACATACGCCTTGTCTTCAATATTTGACGAAGATGCTTGAGGCTACGAAAAAACTGGGAATTCGCCCGCCTGAACATTTCTTTATTCAGTTTGAAACTGAACGAATTCTAAGCGAAGAGGAAATCAACGACATAGAACATAGCTTGTGTGAACAGCATGTTTACGAGAATGAAGTGAAAGAGCATCTCATGGTGAGCAAAACCAAAAAGCTCATCATCGACACCATTGAGTGTGGTGACTATTCTCCTCCTAAAAGCTTCAAGAAGTTAATTAAAACACAGGTGAATCAAGACTATGACCACGTTTCGAAATGCTTTACGAGGATCATGGGTCGCACAGTGAAGCATTTTATCAACGAAACGAAAATAGAAATGGTGAAACTGTGGTTGAAAAGCAGCGATACGAAGGGCAGCGAAATGGCTCATAAGTTGAATTTTTCAGATTTTAGTCATCTGACCAAGGTGTTTAAGAAATATACGGGCTTGACAATGACTGAGTTTAAACACAAGGGGATGTAAGTCCAAAGTCGCAAGTCTCAAATTCCAAATTCAAAGAGCTGCTCAGTCTTGGGGCTTGGAATTTCTCCCCCATGTTTCTAGCTATTATTATATAGCATGAAAAAATTCGTTTTTTTACAAATAAATTCCGGAAATCTACCTATTATTTTTTTCAAAATAACCTATATTTGCATTTTCAACAGTAGAAACAATAAACAACAATTAACATGACAGCAACACCAAATTATGAGCCGGTTTTGCATTGTGACGGCAAAAATCCTGATGAAGTTTATATTCTGGGGGTCAGGATGGTGAACGGAGTGTATTTTTACGATTCGATTTTCACCACGCCCATTGTTACCCAGGTAGTGTTCGATCCTGCTCTTACGAAACTAAAAAATCTTATTGCAGAAGCAAAAGGCAATCAAGATAAATTGAAAGAACGTGACACCCAGTCGGGTATAGTGTTTGGCTACATCAAACAATTATTAATTTACGTTAAACCTATTTGTGGCAACGATATTGAAAAGATCAACCAGTCGGGCTTCGATTCAAACATCATCCCTTCAGCTCATCCGGTTGCCGATCAGGCAGTTATAAGGAGAATTGAGAGAGGCACGGAAGCTCATTCAGTAAGGGTTTTGCTCGAACAGCTCACCGGTTTAAAAAAGAATAAAAAAGAAAGCCGTTTGTATATTGTTGAGGTGTTCGATACTATTGATGGTGAAACTCCAACAGGAGGTTGCACCGAAAAAAATTCGCGTAAGCTGGTGGTGAAAAATATTCCTCATTTAACGCCTAAATATTATTCGGTAATCATTCAAAATTCAGCCGGTAAAAACCTTCCTTCAGCCCGTGTAAGATTTATTTTGACTGATTAAATAGCAGCTAAGAAGCTAAGATTTTTTGGGGATGATTCGGCTATTGCACATCCCCTTTTTTATTTTTATTTGCCAAATTGGCTGCTTTTTCTTACCAAGTTTTCGGCTTTAGGTCGGTAGTTTGTGTCACAAAGTCGGTAGTTTGTAACGCTTGGTCGGTAGTTTGTGGCGCTTGGTCGGTAGTTTGTGGCGCTTGGTCGGTAGTTTCTGACGCTTGGTCGGTAGTTTCTGTCATAAAGTCGGTAGTTTCTGGCGCTTGGTCGGTAGTTTCTGGCGCTTGGTCGGTAGTTTCTGTCACAAAGTCGGTAGGAAAAAGCCTTATTTTTCGAAGAAAAATTGTTTTATGTTGACTTAAAAAAATGACTTCATGATAAAGAAAAAGGTCAACCTTTGAACAAGATTGACCTTTCGTCATAAATTAATTTTTCTTTAGTTTAGTATCTGTAATGATCTGCTTTATAGGGACCATTAACGGGAACACTCAAATAATCAGCCTGTTCCTGAGTGAGTATGGTGAGTTTTACTCCAATTCTTTCTAAGTGCAGACGGGCAACTTCTTCATCCAAATATTTAGGCAGGCGATACACACCTACTTCATAATTGTTTTTCCATAAATCTAATTGAGCCAGGGTTTGATTGGTAAACGAATTGCTCATTACGAAGGAAGGATGACCTGTGGCACAGCCCAAATTCACCAAACGTCCTTCTGCCAACAAAAAGATGGCATGACCTTCAGGGAAAAGATATTTATCCACCTGAGGTTTGATGTTGATTTTCTGAATACCTTTATATCTCTCCAATTTCTCTACCTGAATTTCATTATCGAAATGACCAATATTACACACAATAGCCTGATCTTTCATCTGACGCATGTGGTTGAGGGTGATTACATCCTTGTTGCCTGTGGTGGTAACATAGATGTCGCCTTCAGCCAAAGCATTCTCAACCTGAGTCACTTCGAAACCTTCCATAGCCGCCTGAAGGGCACAAATTGGGTCGATTTCGGTAACGATAACGCGTGCACCATAAGAACGCATCGAGTGTGCACAACCTTTACCCACATCGCCATAACCCAACACCACCACCACCTTACCGGCTATCATCACGTCGGTAGCACGTTTAATTCCATCGGCAAGCGATTCGCGGCAGCCATACAAATTATCGAACTTCGATTTGGTAACCGAATCGTTCACATTGATGGCAGGAACCAACAATTCGCCTTTTTCCATCATCTGATATAAGCGATGTACGCCCGTGGTGGTCTCTTCCGAAACGCCTTTCCAGTCTTTCACCACATTGTGCCATCTTGTGGGTTCTTCAACAAAAGTTTCGCTGAGCAATTTCATAATCACCGCTTCTTCAGCATTAGCAGCAGGTGTTTTGAGGATGTCGGCATTGTTTTCAATCTGATAACCTTTGTGGATAAACAAAGTAGCATCGCCCCCATCGTCCACTATCATCTGAGGCCCTTTGTTTCCGGGGAAAGTGAGGGCTTGTTTGGTACACCACCAATATTCTTCGAGGCTTTCGCCCTTCCATGCAAACACGGGAACACCTGCAGCAGCAATAGCCGCAGCGGCATGGTCCTGAGTCGAAAAGATGTTGCAACTTGCCCAACGAACATCGGCACCCAATTCAACAAGCGTTTCTATTAATACGGCAGTTTGTATGGTCATGTGCAAAGAACCTGAAATGCGGGCACCTTGCAAAGGCTTTTCTTTTCCAAATTTCGCCCTGAGCGACATCAGTCCGGGCATTTCTTTTTCGGCAATCTCTATTTCTTTTCTGCCCCAATCGGCGAGCGAAATATCAGCCACTTTATAATCTAAAAGCTTATCTGTCATAACAGTTGAGTTCATATCATTAATATTTTAAAATGTGCGGCAAAAGTAGTTATAAATCCCATATAAACAATAATGTCGTTGCGAACATTGCGCCTTATTGCAAGAATATGTGTTACTTTGCAGGGAAAAGCCCCAAGCTTCAAATTCCAAATTCAAAGCCCCAAGTGCTGTTCTTGTGACTTGGAATTTGAAATTTGTGACTTGGAATTTAAAAAAAAGTATGCCTTTATATCATTCATCAGAAGTGTCGCCCGGAGTGTATCTTGGCATTTGGAAAATCGCTGAAGAGCCCGTCTTTTTCCTTGACAAGTTGTCATTAAGTGAAGTGGAACAACAACAATATGACACTTTTATACACAATAAGCGAAGGCTGCATTGGCTGAGCTATCGCTTGTTGCTGCAGGAATTACTGGGGAAATCTTCCGTTAATATTCTCTACTCCCCCACCGGAAAACCCATGCTGGCCAATGTTGAAGGAAACATTTCGGTTTCTCATTCAGGTGATTTTGCGGCAATACTCTACAGCCAACATCGTCAAACCGGCATCGATATCGAAATCATCACGGACAGAATCCTGCGTTTGTCAGAAAAATTTGTTTCGGAAGATGAAGAAGCCCGACTGAGCGAGCAATATCTTAAAGAAGAGCTGTATATACTGTGGGGAGCCAAAGAATCGCTTTATAAACTCAAGGGAAAAGATGGTGTTGACTTTAAAGAAAACCTACATATTTTCCCCTTTCAGTTTCAACAAAAAGGAGAAATTGATGGAATCATACAGTTTGAGGGAAAAACCGAAAACTATACACTACACTACGAAGTGATAGAAGGCTATATTCTGGTCTACACTTCACGCTGAAGCGTAAATTCCAAGACCCAAGACCCAAATCTCAAGACCCAAGATTTCCACAAATTAACCTTTAACCCTTAATTCTTGAGCCCACTCTAAAGAGTATGAGAAAACAAATAATAGCCACAGATTCACTGATTTTTTAATCAAAACTGCTTTGATAATCTGTTAATCAGTGGCAAGGTTTTTTTTATTATTTCAGATAAAAGCTTTTTAGAAGTAGACCCATTCTTGGAATTTGAGATTTGGAATTTTGGACTTGGAATTTCAAGCTCTTAAGCGCTGTAGGCTTGATACACTTTCCTTAAGCCATCTTCAAGTGAGGTGCTGTGTTTCCATCCCAGGGAGTGAAGTTTGCTAACGTCTAAAAGCTTTTGGTAAGTACCATCAGGCTTAGCAACATCCCAAACGATTTCACCCTCAAATCCTATCATCTGTTTTATTCTATTTGCCAATGCACTTATCGTAAGGTCAATCCCGGTTCCAATATTGATGTGGGTATTCATAACGGGTTTGTTTTTGGAAAGATCAGCGAAGTCAATGTTTTCCATCAGGAAGACACAAGCATCTGCCAAATCGTCGGCATACATAAACTCGCGCAAAGGATTCCCGGTGCCCCACAACTCAATGCGGGTAGGTTGACTGTTTTGAATTCCAAAGTGCTTTAATTTTTCAAGAATTTCTTCATTAGAATGAAGTCCCGAAATCTTTTCAATCGGACGCAAATTCAAATCTTTCCTTATGGCTTCCCAATTGTTTTCCATCAGACATTTCCCCAGATGTATTTTCCTGATTAAAGCAGGTAATACGTGGGAAGTTTCCAGATTGTAATTATCATTCGGACCATATAAATTGGTAGGCATCACACTGATGAAATTGGTGCCATATTGCAGGTTGTAGCTTTCACTCATTTTAATCCCGGCAATTTTTGCAATAGCATAAGGTTCGTTGGTGTATTCCAATTCATTGGTCAGCAAGTAATCCTCTTTAATGGGCTGAGGGCAATTCTTTGGATAGATGCACGAACTTCCAAGGAAAAGCAATTTCTTCACCCCATTCACATAACTATGATGAATAATATTGTTCTGAATCTGAATGTTCTCATAAATAAACTGTGCACGGTAAGTATTGTTGGCAACAATTCCGCCCACTTTTGCAGCAGCTAAGATAACATATTCAGGTTTCTCTTTCCCGAAAAAAGCAGCCACCTCATTTTGATTAGTCAAATCAAGCTCAGCAATACTTTTCAATATAAAATTATGATAACCCTTGTTCAACAGATTTCGTTGGATAGCCGAACCCACCATACCCAAATGGCCGGCAATATAAATCTTAGAGTCTTTATTCATAACTCCCTATTCGAAATAATTATGCACCGTAAAGCCGCCTTCTTTCAGGTAATTTTCCTTTTGCATGAGCTTCACATCCGAACGAACCATTTCTTTAATCAAACCATTCAAGTCATATTCAGGCACCCAACCCAGCTTACGTTTTGCCTTTGAAGGGTCACCAATAAGCACATCAACCTCAGTAGGTCTGAAATAGGTAGGATCTACTTTAACCAACACATCACCCTTTTTAAGCTTTTCCGAAAGCCGGGTTCTGGAGTTAGCATTATCAGTAAACGAAGGCAAAACATTAACATCAAGACTTTTAATTATACCCACCTCCTCTACTCCTTCTCCTCTGAACTCAATGATAATACCGGCTTCGGCAAATGCCATTCTTACAAATTCCCTCACTTCTGTTGTGATGCCGGTTGCAATTACGAAATCTTCCGCTTCGTCTTGTTGCAACATAAGATACATGGCTTTAACAAAGTCTTTGGCATGTCCCCAGTCTCTTTTAGCCGAAAGGTTGCCTAAGTACAAAACATCTTGCATTCCAAGTGCAATCTTTGCAACAGCACGGGTTATTTTGCGGGTAACAAAAGTTTCGCCCCTAATCGGGCTTTCATGGTTAAATAAAATACCATTACAGGCATAGAGATTATAAGCTTCGCGATAATTTACCGTAATCCAATAAGCATAAAGTTTAGCTACGCCATAAGGGCTGCGAGGATAAAATGGAGTCGTTTCGCTTTGGGGTATTTCCTGAACTTTTCCGTAAAGTTCACTGGTGGATGCCTGATAAAAGCGGGTTTTTTTTTCTAATCCCAAAATGCGAATGGCATCAAGAATTCTAAGAGCTCCCATAGCATCCACATTAGCAGTATATTCAGGAGTTTCAAAACTCACCTGAACATGGCTCATGGCACCAAGATTATAAATTTCATCCGGTTGAATTTCCTGAACTAAGCGGATAACATTGGTTGCATCTGATAAATCACCATAATGCAGAATGAAGTTACGGTTTTCGATATGAGGGTCTAAATATAAGTGTTCAACCCTGTCGGTATTAAACTGAGAAGAACGCCTTTTTATTCCATGAACAATATATCCTTTTTTCAAAAGAAATTCAGATAAATAGGCTCCGTCTTGCCCTGTAACACCCGTTATCAATGCAGTTTTCATGTTCAAGCTTATAAAAGATGATTAAATTTATTATTCGGAAATCATTCCTGCTCCGGCGGTCTCAAAAGTACCTTCATTAACTAAAATGACACTTCCGGTTATCCTATTTTCCTTGTAAACGTCATACACCAAGGGATGAGTGGTTTTAAGACTGATAGATGCTATTTCATTCATTTGCAAATGGTCTCTTTCGAAACGATTCAGATTGTTCACATCCACAACATAGTTTATCGACTTGACAATAGCTTTTGTTTCGCGGGCAGCCTGACGTAAAATATACTTATCGCCCACCTTCATCGGTTTCTCACTCATCCACGAAACCATCAGGCTTATTTCCTGAGATATTAATGGGGGCTTATCAGTTTTCACCATTACATCCCCTCTGCTAATATCAAAATCATCATCTAAACTGACGCTGACCGATAAAGGAAAGCTTGCCGATTGAATATTTTCCTGATATACACTTATGGATTTAATTTTGGTCTTATGACCCGCTGGTAATATCATAACAGAATCACCCACCCTGAATGTACCGCTGGCTATGCGTCCTGCATAGGCTCTGTAATCATGAAATTCATCACTCAACGGACGAATAACATATTGAACCGGGAAACGTGCCCCTGAGTTGGCAATAAAATTATTTACCGGGATTTGCTCTAAAATTTCAATCAATGTACCACCTTTATACCAGGGCGTTTTTTCAGAACGACTAACCACATTATCACCAAAAAGCGCACTAATCGGAACAAAGTGAAGGTTTCCGGCTTGGATTTTGGTTGCAAAATCTTCATACAAGCTTTTAATATTTTCAAAAGCCTTGATGTCAAAATGAACCAAATCCATTTTATTTATACATACGATAAGATGCTGAATGCCCAACAGGGAAGCTATAAATGAATGCCTGCAGGTTTGTTCTGTTATTCCTTTTCTAACATCAACCAAAATGATAGCTGCGTCCGCGGTGGAAGCACCCGTAACCATATTGCGGGTATATTGCACATGCCCGGGAGTATCTGCAATGATGAATTTTCTGTTGGGAGTAGCAAAATACCGATAAGCCACATCAATGGTTATTCCTTGTTCTCGTTCGGCGCGCAAACCATCCGTTAATAAAGCAAGATTCATGTGCTCAGCTCCTTTTTGAATGCTGGCATGTTTCACTTGTTCTAATTGATCCTCGAATATTGATTTGGTATCATACAACAATCTCCCGATTAAGGTGCTTTTCCCATCGTCAACACTTCCGGCTGTTGTAAACCGGAGCATGCTCATATTCATATAACTGTTATTGCTGAAGCCTTCCATATATTAAAAGTAGCCCTCCCGTTTTCGATCTTCCATGGCCGATTCAGAGCGTTTGTCGTCAAACCTGCCACCTCTTTCTGTCACTCTCGAAGCAGCAGTTTCCAATATAATATCTTCAACAGATGAAGCTGTTGATATAGTTGCACCGGTACAGGTTATATCTCCAATAGTCCTGAATCGTATGGTTTTTTCTTCAGCAACTTCGCCTGGCTTCATTTGTATAACAGGCATTTTGGCAAGCCAAACCCCATCCCTGAAAAATACTTCCCGTTGATGAGCAAAATACAATACAGGCAGAGGAATGTTTTCCATTAAAATATATTGCCATACATCCATTTCAGTCCAATTGCTTATTGGAAACACTCTAAAGTGTTCTCCCATCCGTTTCTTGCCATTAAGAATGTTCCAAAGCTCAGGGCGTTGGTTTTTAGGATCCCACTGTCCAAATTCATCGCGATGCGAAAAGAAACGTTCTTTAGCACGCGCCTTTTCTTCATCTCTTCTTCCACCACCCATTGCGGCATCAATCTTATGTTTTTCAATAGTATCCAGTAAAGTAACAGTTTGAAGCACATTACGGCTGGCATTTATTCCTTTCTCTTCAGTTGCTTTCCCTTCATCAATGGATTGTTGAACATATCCCACAATCAGTCTTGCATCAATCCTTTTTGCCAATTCATCTCTAAAGTGAAGAGTTTCTTCAAAATTATGACCGGTATCAATATGCATTAAAGGAAAAGGAAGCTTGGCAGGATAAAACGCTTTAAGTGCCAAGTGTGTTAAAACAATAGAATCTTTCCCTCCTGAAAATAACAAAGCAGGACGTTCAAATTGTGCAGCAACCTCACGAATTATATAAATAGATTCGGATTCGAGTTCCTTAAGATGATTCATTATATTCCTTAAAGAATGAAAAATTAACTTAGGTTGTTTGACTGAGATTGTGACGTATGTGAAGTCTTTTTAAACTTTGATTCTGTTTTTTGTTTTGCTTCATTGTCTTTCTCATCATCGGAATAATAACCATAGCCATAACCGTAGCCATAACCATATCCGTATCCATAGCCGTAACCATATCCTCCGCTTCTGCTTAAACCAACATCATTAAGCACAATGTTTACTTTAAAAAATGCCTTCTTCTCTAAATCCTGAATAACTGAAGCGAACACCTTTTTGCTGGTATAATCCTGACGTGCAACATAAATAATTGCATCAGCATATTTCATCAACAATAGTGCATCGGTAACCAAACCAATAGGTGGGGTGTCAATTACTATCACATCGAACATTTCTTTAAGCTTAACAAACAACTCATCATTTTGGGTTGAAGAAATCAACTCAGA
>JBAWXL010000034.1:0-22898 GCA_037144095.1 Bacteroidota bacterium | reverse complement strand
GCTATCCTGGTGGGATTATATATCGGTAAAGAAAAGTGCTGAGTTGAATTAAAGTCACATTTAGAATGAAATATAAATAGTCGGACTATAATGGATTTCTAATTTAAAATACTTTGATAATCTGAGTAATCAGTAGCATTGTTTTAATCATTTCAACTATAAGCTTTTTCGGAGTAGTTACATTGTTTAAATCGATTTTGAAAAAATCAGATGCAAATGGTTGAGATATTTCATATAAACAGAAAAAGAGTCAATTATCACCATCAAAGGCGGTGGCATGAAAGATAAGTCCAAAGAGCTAAATAAGGTAATAAGGTTAGATAAAAAAGAGCGATATTGATTATTGTTACTAAGGTAATAAGGTTACAGCTAATTAACTTTATTATTTTAGTAACAATAATGTATGACCCGAAAATCAAACCTTATTACTTTATTAAATGAGCAAAAAGATATAAAATAAGAACATAAGCATCTTCAAAGAAGGCGGATTTTAAAGTTAAATTAAAAACGCGAAATTCATTGTGAATAAATTAGTATTCATTGTTCATCTCGCTTTGAAAAGTATGTGAAAACAAAAAATAGCCACAGATTCACCGATTTTTAACATTGTTTTCGGGGAAAAAATCTTAAATATGGATGATTGTCTTTATTGCTAGGTATATCGGAATATTTCGCCCCGATGGGGCTTACATCTAATAGTTATCAATATCTCTACCGATATTATGTCCTTACAGGACAAGGAATTTGGGAAAATCGGCTATCCTGGTGGGATTATATATCGGTAAAGAAAAGTGCTGAGTTGAATTAAAGTTTCATTTGGGACGAAATAAAGATTAGTCAGACAACAATGATTAGAAATGTAAAATCAAGACATGTTTCTGTTGAGATTTTTTCATCTACCTATATTAACTTCTATTGCCTTTTATTGCACAGATTTTTAGAATTTTAAGAATTAAGGAATCAGCGAATCGGTAGTTTTTATTGTTTCATACTAAATAAAATAAAAAGACTAGAAAAAATATTTTAAAAAAAAGTTTGATGTTAAAAAAAAAGCCTATATTTGCAAAAATTAAGCAGAGCTTAAGGGGCAAAATTAATAAACTATAAATTGATAAATGTTATGGATAAAAAATTGTTTCAGGGTAGAATAGAAGATCTGCCAATAATGGGGGGTAGTCTTCAGATTTCATTGGTCAGAGATGCTTCTGACTTTGCACCATATATAGATTTCCACGCGCCTTTTCCGGCTAACTTTTTGGCGAAAACCGAGGAGGTGGAAGCAGTAGTTCGACCTGTAGTTATTATTAATCAAATGAAAACGGTTACTTTTAATGTGATTAAGAATAGTTACGGTTTGCGGGCTTTGCTGAATCCGGCAGAAATATTTTTTAATAATGCAGGCACGGGATTGGATGTAATGGTGGCGGACATGGGTCTTCATGCTGTGCGTAGTGCCATTAGTAAAGGTAATACTGAGGGTTTGCTTTTGGCAGGCATCACTCTGAATCAGAATATTGCCAGAAATCATACAGTTTTGGAAACTAAGGGGATGACAATTGCAATGCAAGATGCTTTGGTGGCCGCTTTTGCAAGCATCAAAGCCGATAATGACACTCAGACGATCTTAAGGCAATTGCGCTCGAGCACTACGGCGGATGATATGAAGCTTTATAATGATTATTGGACCATTTATGTTTCGCCTACCCTAAAGGCAGGGAAATTGATTTATAAAATTTCAAATCCTGCTAAGGCAAAGGATTATACTGCTTCGTTGTTGTTGGCTGCCATGCACCATGCTGCTATGCAAACAGAGGTTTCGGGCTTGGTTACGACAAAAGACGGAAAGCCTGTGAACAGGGCGAAAGTGAAATTTATACCTGTTAATGGGGGACGGACGAAGACAGTTTATACGGATGCAAATGGGCGGTATGTGGCAAAAGGGATGAAAGCTACGGATTATAATCAGGTGGTTACGAAAGGGAATTTAGTGAAGGTTAATGCGGTGACTGTGGTAACGCGTGAGCCTATTGTGCTGAATTCGGTGATTGCTTGATGAGCATTGAATCAGTGGTTTAATATTAAGTGAACTGAGAGGAATTGCGATTAAATTGTAATTTCTTCAAGGCAAGTGTGAAAAAGAGTTAACAAAGTTGATTTTCACCTATAATTCCTTAGATTTTTTGTATCTTTGCCAAAATAAATATTTTTAGTAATCTAAATTATTTAGCATGAACAAATCTATTCAATATGTAATCATTATTACAATAATAGCAGTTGTTTCAATTATTTCTTCAAAGCTTAAAGCACAGTGCAATTTCACTTTAGGAAACGATACAAGCATCTGTAGTCCTTCTACTTTAGTACTTCACGGGCCTGCAAATTATACATCTTATTTGTGGAGCCCGGGAGGGTCAACAACTCAAAACATCACCGTTGGCACGAGCGGTACATACGCTTTAACGGGCACTTTAATGAGTGGAGATTTGATTGTTAACGGAAATTTTTCGGCAGGAAACACCGGTTTCACAAGTAGTTATGGACCTCCGGCAGGAGGCTCATGGGGTCCATTGTCAGTTGCCGGGACTTATATGGTTTCGAACAATCCAAATGCCACTCACAGCAATTTTATGTCGTTTGGCGACCATACAACGGGTACTGGGCTGATGTTTGTTTGCAATGGAGCTTCAGTGGCAAACACCATTGTTTGGACAGAAACCATTGCATTAAACCCTAATACGAATTATAATTTTTCGGCATGGGTAGCCTCACTGCTTCCCACTTTAAATAACGGAGATCAGGCACAATTGCAGTTTTCTATCAATGGTGTTTTGATAGGACCAGTGCATAATGCTCCGCTAAACGGGGGTATATGGTCGAACTTTGCCGTTACATGGAATTCGGGAGCCAATACATCGGGAGTTATCACGATTGTTGATCAAAGTACCAATGCAGGTTCAAATGATTTTGCGCTGGATGATATTTTCTTTCAGGAAGTGTGCGTACATACCGATACGATTGTGGTTACGGTTAGTCCAGTACCAATTATTACCCCTTCTGCGGTTCCATCGACCATTTGCAGTGGTTCGAGCAGTAGCCTGACTGCTACAAGCAATGTGGCAGGCACCACTTTCAATTGGACGCCGGGTAACCTTATTGGGAGTTCAGTTACAGTAAATCCTCCCAGCTCTATTATTTATACAGTAGCAGGAACAGCTGCCGGATGTACCGGAACTTCAACGGTTACAGTTATGGTTAATCCTCATCCTATTGTGAGTTCTACTGCCTCACCGGCAGCTATTTGCATGGGGACTTCGACCACGCTTACGGCAACAAGCACCGTTGCTGGAACTACCTTCAACTGGATGCCGGGGAATTTAACAGGGAGTTCAGTTTCTGTTAGTCCGACCACCACAACGACCTATACGGTAACCGGGACAGCTTTAGGATGCACGGGAACATCAACCGTAACTGTCACAGTTAAACCAAATCCCGTAGTAACTTCCACCGCCACCCCATCTGTAATTTGTGTCGGAGATTCAAGCACCCTCAGCGCGACAAGCACTGTTGTGGGTACCACCTATAATTGGATGCCCGGAAACCTTGTGGGGAGTTCAGTGCGTGTTAGCCCAGCCGCCACCACCAATTATACGGTAACAGGAACTGCTGTTGGCTGCACAGGGACATCTACGGTTGCATTGACTGTTAATCCACATCCTGTTGTTACAGCTACTGCCACGCCTACAGCAATATGCGTTGGAGGGTCAAGCACACTCAGCGCAACGAGTGATATTGTTGGAACTACTTACAATTGGATGCCCGGAAATTTAAACGGAAGTCCGGTTACGGTTAGTCCTGCTGCAAGTGCAACTTATATAGTTACGGGCACAGCCTTAGGATGCACGGACACGGCAAGTGTTACGGTTACAGTGAACCCGATACCAGTTATTCAAATCACCCCACTAAGTCCTTCAATTTGCGTTGGAGATTCGATTACTTTGCATGCTTCGAGTAATATCGGAGGAAGCACTTTTAGCTGGGACAATGGGCTGATTGGGGATTCAATAAGAGTTTCGCCTCCTAATACTATTTCCTTTAAGGTGATAGGAACAAGCAATTTGTGTTATGATTCTGCAAGTGTTGTGGTCACAGTAAATCCGATTCCTCAGGTAAGTATATCGCCAACTAACCCTGCAATTTGTTTTGGCGATTCAATTGCACTTACGGCTTCAAGTAATTTGCCTTTAACTAATTTTACATGGTCGAGTAATGCAACAACGACCAGCATTTTTGCTAAACCTGCTGTTACATCCCCATTTTTTGTAGTTGGAGAGTTAAATCAGTGTATTGATACTGCATTTATTAATGTAACTGTAAATCCTTTGCCCGTAGTGAGCATAACGGCGAGCATTAATCCAATTTGCGAAGGAGATGCAAGCACTTTATCAGCAGCGAGCAATATTCCTTTAACTTCTTACAATTGGAATACAAGCATCACCACCAACAGCATAGTGGTTACTCCTTTTTCTTCAAGCTGGTATTATGTCACAGGAACGGTTAACAACTGTCGGGACTCGGCAAGTATTTTCATTAACGTCATACCTCATCAAACAGTTAATTTAGGACTTGATCAAATAATATGTGAGGGCGATCAGGTAATTTTAAGCGCCGGCAATTTAGCAGGATCATTTTTATGGAGCGATGGCAGTACCTCGAATACTTTTACAGTGTCTTCCGCCGGACTCTATTGGTTAGTGGTAAACAACAGCGGTTGCATTGCTTCTGATTCAGTCATATTCGATCCATGCAATCAAATTTGGGTGCCAAGTGCATTTACTCCAAATGGAGACACTAAGAATGATATATTTAAATCATCTCATATTGGAATAGAAAGCCTGACGATGTATGTGTTCAATCGTTGGGGCGAAGTTATTTATACGACTATGGATATGGAGGCAGGATGGGACGGAACTTATAAAGGCAAGGAAGCACAAGAGGGAGTGTATTATTGGCTTATAAAGTATAAGGAAAGAAGCGGTTATGATTTAAAGGAGAAAGATATTAGTGGAAGTGTAACACTTTTCAGGTAATTCTTTTCTTTTATAATTAATAGTCATATCCTTAGCAATTTTAGTATTATAAAAAAGCGGCTTAAGTTGAAGAACCTAAGCCGCTTTAGTTGAAATAAATCCAGAATCCTATTTCTCGATGACCAATCTTCGGGTAATATTCATATTTTCGTTTCTAATATTGAGGAAATAGACTCCATTTTCAAGAGAATTAAGACTTATTTGTTGAGTAGGTAAGGCATCAATTTGTTTAGCATAAACCATTTGTCCAAGAGTATTTGTAATCATCAGATTGATTTTGCCATAATAAGACTTATTCAATTGAAGTTTAAAACTTCCCTGATTTGGATTTGGAATAATGCTAAAATCATTGTTTGAATTCTCGTTGATTCCGGCAACAACATAGACTGTGTTAGATGCCGGTGAGGAACAAGCATTGCTATCGGTTACGACAACATAATAAATGCCGGTTGTGGTTGGAGTAAACGTTTGGTTTGTAGCTCCAACAATTAAAGTTGGAGGAGGAGTTGAATACCATTGGTTTCCTGTTGGAGACGAAGAATGTAAGCTTACGTCAGTTTGAGTAACAAGAGGAGTTGTTGGAACAGGATTTACCGTTACGCTTTGAGCATTAGAAGTAAGATTGCCACAATTATTTGAAACATTCACTGTATAATTGCCGGCATGAGTAGCTACATAGGAAGAATTGGTAGCTCCGGGAATGATTACAGTGTTTTCAAACCATTGATAAATAAAACCTGAACCTGTACTTGCATTAAGAATTACAGAATCGCCCTGACAAAAGGTAGCATTACTTGAAGGGGTAATGTTAGCAACAGGATTGTCGAGGATATTTGCAGTAACAAGTACACGTGGGCTGGAACAATTTGGGTCTTTAATTTCCCAATCGTAATAATAGTAGTAATAATTGGTTGGGTTTTGAGTAGCGGTAGAGGATTTGATAGAAATCTTTCCGGGGATAGTGAAAGGATAGCCAGCACCGCCGGTGATGTTATCGCGATAAAATGCGGTGTTTGCTGTTACGCCTAAACGTAAATCATTAGCAATGGGCAAATTCAGGTTAAGTGTGATTCTGCTAGAGCCTGCCGGTATCGATGGAATGGTGACAGAATTTAAAACTGCATTGGCACTGTTTCTAAGCTGAACCACCACATTGGTCATAGCTGTTTGAACATACACTTTTACAGAAACCAACTTGACGGCAGCAAAACAATCGAAAATCAATCCCTGATTGGTGGCATTATAACTTCCACTGGTGGTATTATTGGTTTTCCCAGTGTATTGAGAAGCCGGAGAAGTTTCGCTGGCAACATAATAATTTGTTATATTGCTTAAAACTGGAGTAACAAAAGTTGAGCCTGTATCTACAAGATTTCCACCTATTGGCGCATCATACCAATTAAGGGTTGCATTTCCGGTAGCCGTAAGCGTAACTGAAGCTGCACCACAATGTGTAACAGAAGTAGTCGTAGGCGCATTTGGCATACTCACAGAAACCATGTTTAACACTGTGTCAATATTATTTCCGAAATTATTGGTAACCTTTAGCATAATGCTATAAGTGCCATTTGTTGTATAAGCATGAATTGGGTTTTGTTGAGTTGAAGTAGTTCCATCACCAAAATTCCAAAGCCAGCTAATAGGACCATTCGTTGATAAATCGGTAAATGCAACTACACCCGTGCAAGTTGCAGTTACATTTGCTGAAAAGTTAGCCACAGGAGGAACAGTTGGAGTGGTGCAAGTCCATTCTAATTCAAAACCTGATGAATTTACCCCCTGATCGCTGGTCTGACGTAATGTAATTGAACCACCACTTGAAGTGATATCGGCAGGAATAGTGCTTCCTGTAAAAGGGCTTCCTGCTACCTGAGCTGAAGCAGTTGAAGCCCCATTATAGACATATAAAAAGTCGTAATTATCTTCAAAACTAAAAGAATTAAAATGAAGTGTAAGGTTGTTTGCTCCAATTGGGGCAATGGTTAAAGTTCCATCTGTATTATCAGTATAATTGCCACATCCACCATTATCATATAATCTGCCATTGCAAGTTGTTAGTGTTGTTCCTGTTCCAGTTGCAGGCATAAGTAGAATACTTGCATTAGCCGGATCTACACTTATGTAGGAGATTTTTGTCACACTGTCAATACCGCAGGTGCCACCATTAGAAACTAACTTCACATCGTAATTCCCATTTGCTGTATAATTATGAGTCGGATTCATGAGTGTGCTAGTGGTACCATCTCCAAAATACCAGGTAAATGTATTTGAATAAGTACTTAGGTTGTTAAACTGAACCGTAGCAGGTAAAGTATTGAAAGTCGTAGGGCAAACATTAAAATCGCTTTGTGGTTGTGTTGAAACCCAGGCAGCACCCACACCAACAGCATGCCAGGCATTTGTAACTTGCTGGGCTTCTGTAGAACATCCTCCGTACAATTCCTGAACTGCAAGTAATGAATACATTCTGGCATCAGCATAAGTAGAAGCAGATGTTAAATAATAAGTCAAAGTTCGGTAAGCAATAGCGGTAGCTTTATCCATGGTGATGGTCGTTACCGTAAAAGCAGCTCCATTATCATTGGTTCCGCTTCCACCAACACATAAAAGATAAAACCAATAATTCACAACGCCAGAATTGGTATGAACCCCACCATTATCTCCTCCTGTAAGAGATGCCCAATTGGTTCCATTGTAAGTATCAGGTTGATTATATGCATTTGGATTCGACATGCTACGAAAAGGTGTGCCTATGTCTTCACCCATCAACCAATTTGGTGTTAGGGGTGGTTTTCCATAAAACTCAATACATGTTCCGAAAATATCGCTAAAGCCTTCGTTTAATGCGCCTGATTCTGCCTGATAAATAAGATTTGCAGTATGCTCAGTTACACCATGCGTAATTTCATGCCCACAAATATCAAGGGCTGTTAAAGGTGAATGTGTTGCATCTCCATCGCCATAATTCATTTGCGTACCATCCCAAAAAGCATTTACATAATTGGAATCGTAATGTACATAACTCTTTAATAAAAACCCATTGTTATCAACACTACTCCTATTAAATTTAGTGTAATAAAAATCATAAGTCACTTCAGCACCCCAGTGGGCATCAGCAGCCACTTCATCCATATTTGCATTCACATTATTCCATGTATTGTCAGCATCCGTAAAATCTACAGCAGCACTATATGTAGTACCTTTTAGCATATTGTAGGTTTCAATACCATTTCCACGACCAGTTTCTCTTAAACGATAACTTCCATTATAGCTATCAGTTGTGAATGACCTTGTGCCACTATAACGTGTAATTGCGGTTCCCGTGGCATTGGAATTAATTTCATAATTTTCGCTATGAATTCTATCTAAAGCAAAAATAGTTTCACCGGTAAAAGCATTTACGAAAACATATTTTCTCGAAACGGGTTTGGCAGCATAAATATCAAAACGATAAGCTGTGACATATTTATGAGATGAGAAGTTTCCATTTTCGGGAACCATCATCAACTCTCCCTTTGGGAAATAGCTTGCATTTTCATCTGAATTTGATTTCTTAATAAATGCTTCCTCTGATGGAATTTGCCATTTATAAGTGCTAGCATTGACGAATTTAAGGGCTTTTTGTAAAGCAATATCTTCTGAAATAAAATTACCTTGATTGGTTTGCAAGTTAGCATAAAGTTTTCCATTCAAAGATGACACTTTCCCTTTTTTAACATGAAGCACTAAATCGGCACCCATAATTATTTTTGATTGATATGTTTCAGCGTAACGATAATGTGTAAACCCAAGGTTGTCTTTTTCATTATTTATCAGAACAAATCCAATATCTTGCGATAATTTAAAATTACTTTTCATCCATTTTTCCCAAATGCTGAAATCTATTTCAGTATCCGACATGAACTTGATATAAGCAGGAATACTGAAGTTTGGATCAATAATGACTTTCTCGGCTCCTTTTACAAGATTTTGTGCTGCTGCGCCCTGATATTCCTGGGCATTCAACGACGAATGGATGAATTGAAAAGCAAATGCTAATACAATTAAAAACGATTTAGATTTAGACATAAGTAATTTTTTAAATGGTTTTGTTGGGTTTAAGATTGAATGTTATGGTGAAAAGTTTAGAATATTTTCAGTTACAAAATTACAGATTTTTAGAACATACAGCATAAATCATTAAAATAAAATTAGATGTTATACCGATTTAGTTGTTAGTCCTAAATTTAAACTTCAAAATTCAAAGACTTATGATGAATCATTAAAATAAAATGTCCGAATTCGCACAAGAAATTGATGTAACAGGAGCAAACAACTTCGCTTCAATTTTAATTTAAAAAGAACCTTAAGGCTCACTTTCATTTGCCCATAAGTGTACGGGCAAGTATTTTTCGGCGCGATGCCCAAGTACGGGTGGTTTGGCAAATATTTTTCGGTGCGATACCCAAGTACGGGTGGATTGGCAAGTATTTTTCGGCGCGATGCCCGAGTACGGGTGGATTGGCAAGTATTTTTCGGCGCGATGCACGAATACGGCTGTACAGACAAGTATTTTTCGGCGCGATGCCCAAGTACGGGCGGAAGGGCAAGTATTTTTCGGCGCGATGCCTGAGTACGGCTGTATGGACAAGTATTTTTCGGCGCGATGCTCCCACACACTTGCTGCTATAATTTAGTCTTTTCGCACTTTATCAGAAAAATCAAATAAATTGGCTGAATGATTTTATAAGCTTCATTTGAGAATAAATTATTACTTTTGTTATAGAATCCATTATTATATGAAAAAGTTCAATTTAACTCTCACAACTATATTAATATTAATCTCTATACATGTCTTAGGGCAAACAAATGATACGATTGTAGTTCAAACGTTTTCATTTGGTTCGCCTCAGGATGCATGGTTTAATTTTCCTTCCGATAGCATTCGATTTGAAAAGGTATATATGAAATATACCTTAAAATGCAATCCTGCTCAAAGTCCGGCTTGTGGCGAATGGGATTATCAGACTTATACCTATTTGTATGACCATACAGGATTTTTAGACTCATCGGTTACTCATCAGCCACTTTTTAAAGTAAATGTAACCATTCAGGATACAATTGCATATATGACAAGTCCTTCTTATTCTTACCAAACTAGCTGGCAACATTATATAACTCGTTTTGACACCATATCCCTTAATTCTTTTCAGCTTGGAAATGGAACTATCGGTGATAGACATCCATTTGCTTGTTCAGATGCAGTTTCACACACACAGAACCTTTGGAAATCAAACGAATTGACAGCTTCCGGCTTAGCTTCAGGTAATATTACCGGAATGAGATTTTTCTTGCAATCATTAGGAGGGGCAACACGAGATCTTAGGATTAAGTTTAAGCAAACCTCTGCCGACTCTTTATCAACATTTATCCCAAATGATACTGGTTTTGTTGAAGTTTATCTTAAAAACACCCAATTTGGTTCTTTAGGCTGGAATAGTTTTCAGTTTAACAATCCATTTAATTGGGATGGAATTTCCAATATTTTAGTAGATATTTCTTATGAAAATTTATCTGCTGAGAATGATAATTTGATAAAAGCTGATTCTATTTCATATTCATCGGCACTTATCAATAGCAGCAACGATAGGACTGCTTCATTCACAAATTATGCCTTAATATCTGTCCCCATCAACAATCAAATTTCAGCATTAGACTCATTCGTCACGGTAACTTTATGGGCTTTTGGCTCCCCTTCCCTTCAACCTCAGGCAGGAACATGTTTCGAAGCGGTTGACAGTGCCGGCAACAGATTACTAAATTCTCATCTGCCATGGTCTGACAGCAAAGTGTATTGGGATGCCGGATATGCATCAGGGGGTTATGACCGAATCAGTAAATCAGCCAGTTCTTCTGAAATAAAAGGACAATGGAATTTTTGGACATTCACAAAAAACGTGGCTACAGGGTCTATGAAAATTTATTTAAATGGCAACTTATGGCAAAGCGGAACAGGTTTAACTAAAAGAATGAAAAACATAAGAACATTTCAATTAGGAAGAGGCAATTGGTCAGGCTCGGCAAGCTACGAGGGACGTTTAGACGATTTTGCTGTCTTCAATGTTGAGCTTGATTCGGCTGCAATTCAACATCTATATTCAACACAGCAAATAAACTATGCACCCTTCAATCAAAACCTGGTTGTATATTATAATTTTAATGATGGAAATAATTTATTCGTGACAGATTCTTCTCCCGGAAATCACCCTCCTGCTCTGCTTGCCGGTGCTACCAACCCATTGAAACCTTCCAATGAACTCAAGCCAACTGATTTTAAGACATCACATATTCGTCCAAATATTATTTTCGAACAAGGGGTATACAGCTCTCAAACAGATTCGATATTGGTGCTGGATTCAATTGTAAAACCTTCTATAGTTATTGTAAATTATGCCGATAGTTTGCATCATCCGGGTATGCCATCCGACACTATGATTGTTTTTCCAACATATTATCACAATTATGTTTTTAACTCATTTGGCAACGCAATTGATTCATTCTTAGTAGTGCCTGATGCAATTCGATATCTGACTTATTATAATTATTATACTGTTTTCCCACAAGTAAAACGATATGAAATGGCACGATATATTACGCCATACGGCAATAATCTTAGCTTAGGAAATGGTTGGACATGGACTTTTGATGTGAGTGATTATATAACTAAATTGCATGATAGTGTTCATCTTGCAGCCGGCAACTGGCAGGAACTTCTCGATATGAAATTCATAATGATTAAAGGAATACCACCACGTGATGCTATTGATATTGAAAACTTATATAGCGGGAATTTCAATTATGGAGTTGCAAACGACCCAATTGACAATTATTTACTTCCTATAAAAAGAAAAATAAATTCGAATGTTTCAGGTGCCAGATGGAAATCGAGAGTGACCGGACATGGTATGGATAGTCCTGAAAATTGTGCCGAATTCTGTCCGAAATATCACTATTATAAAGTGAATGATAGCATAAAATATACAAAACTGGTGTGGCGAGACAATTGCGATGTTAATCCTTTGTATCCACAGGGTGGAACCTGGGTTTACGATCGGGCGAATTGGTGCCCGGGTGCGGAAGTAAAAGCTTATGACATGGAACTTACCCCCTTTATTACAGCAGGCGATACAGTGACTTTTGATCATGATGTGCAGGCATATACTCACAGCAGTGGATGGGATTATTATCAAATAGAAGACC
The DNA here is from genome assembly GCA_037144095.1 of Bacteroidota bacterium. Lineage (GTDB taxonomy): Bacteria > Bacteroidota > Bacteroidia > Bacteroidales > CAIXTV01 > CAIXTV01. The sequence goes on along the minus strand of JBAWXL010000034.1, from coordinate 10,572 downwards.
AATTAATTACTTATGGGCCACCCAATTTTACTTTAGATGCTGCAATTGAAAATATAATTTCTCCAAGTAGCGACCAAATGTTTTTAAGACAAAATCCTATTTGTTCGCATCCTATTATTGTGATTAAAAATACCGGAAGTCAAACATTAACCAGCTTAAAAATAACTTATGGAATGGACGGAGCTGTGCCCTCTGTATTTAATTGGGTCGGAAATCTTGCTTTTTGTGAATCTGAAACCGATACATTAGGCACACTTAACTGGGCTCACGGATCCACAAAATTCACAGTAACACTAAGTGAACCTAATGGTGGAACAGACCAGTATGCAAATAATAATACTTTGGTTAGCAATTTCACATATCCCGCTTTGATGCCTTCGCAATTTGTAATTGAATTTAAAACCAATAAACATCCTTATGAAAATCAATATACAGTTAAGGATGATGCCGGAAATACTGTTTTTATCCGAAATAATCTAATCGCAAATACTGTATATAAAGATACTTTAAGCCTTACTGACGGTTGTTATGAGTTTAATTTAACCGATACAGGTGAAGATGGTTTAACCTTTTGGGCTGATACAGCTCAGGGAAGTGGATATCTTAGGTTTAGACAAGCAAATTCTATTGGTATTATTAAGACTTTTGGGTCTGATTTTGGTGGACAAATTTATCAACAATTTACGATTGGGCTCAACAACCCTACAAATGATATCAGTATCATTTCAAAAAATGAAATGTTTGTATATCCCAATCCTTCAAGGGGACAGATTACAATGGATTTTAATCTGACTGAAAAAAAATCGGGAGAAATTGATATTTATACCATCACGGGTTTGCAAATTTATGAGACTTTTTTCCAAGATATCTCTTCGGGTAGTTTTGAAACTGATCTAAGTAAAATCGGAACAGGAATGTATTTTGTAAAACTTGTTGCAGGTAATTATCAGACAGTAAAGAAAGTGCTTATTTATAAATAATATAAAAAGTATATTTGATTTTAAGCAAATTGAAGATGTAAAGAGAATTGAGATTTTATCAAACTAATATTTTGGATTATCTAGTTTAAAATGAACGTTTCACCTTCCATATTTATTAAATCAATTTGCATTGTTTTCCTATTGTACATTGAGGTTAACGCGTCCTGTTATTGTAATACTGCTTCTCCCCCACCACCTCCTATAAATGATGAGTGTTCAGGGGCAATTGCTATTGTTGCAAGTACAAGTTGTGTTTTTCACACCTATTCAAGCATAGGAGCCACTGCTTCTTTGGGGGCTCCCTCACCCGGATGTGCAGGCTATGTAGGTGGAGATGTCTGGTTTAAAGTTGTTGTCCCTCCTTCAGGTCATTTGATTTTCGATTCTTATAATGAAGGAATAGGTAGCAGTGGCATGGCAATTTACTCGGGAAGTTGTGGCTCTTTGACACTTATTGCATGCGATGCGCATAGTAATATAAACTTTATGCCAATGATTGAACGAACCGGATTAGTTCCGGGGACGACAATTTATATACGATTCTGGAAAGATTCGTATACATCCGGTGGAGCTTTTGATTTGTGTGTCTATGAACCTATTATTCCGATAAATGATGATTGCATGGGAGCTATTACAATTATTCCTGATACTGTTTGTTCATACACAACTTACAGCAATCTTCACGCAACATCTTCAGTAGGTATTCCATCACCCGGATGTGCAAATTATTTAGGAAGTGATGTTTGGTTTAAAGTTGTAGTTCCTCCTTCAGGTCATTTGATTATTGACTCACAAAACAGTGGCAGCATCAATGGGGATGGCGGCATGGCTATTTATACAGGGAGCTGCGGCTCTTTAAATTTGCTTTCCTGCAATGATAATGGCAGCGATAACCCCTCAATGCCTTTAATAAATCAATATGGGCTTATACCGGGGGCAACGATTTATATTCGGTTTTGGAGAAATGGTAATCTTGTGGGATGGTCATTTGGCTTATGTGTATACGACCCTCCCGTTCCAATTAATGATGAATGTTCTGGTGCTATTCCGCTTAGCGTTGATACTATATGCACTTATGCAAGTTATACGAATGCAGGTGCAACAGCTTCGATTGGCATTCCTCAACCTGGATGTGCAAATTATATTGATGCAGATGTTTGGTTTAGTGTTGTGGTTCCTCCATCAGGAAGATTGATTTTTGATTCGCAAAATCAGGGAATAGTGAATGGAGGTATGGCTATTTATTCGGGGAGTTGCGGTGCATTGAGTTTGATTGCTTGTAACGACAATAGCAGTGACAATGCTTTAATGCCATTGATTAACCAATCCGGATTAAGTCCGGGTACAACAATCTATATTCGATTTTGGAGAAATTATAGTAGTAATGGCGGCAGGTTTGGTTTATGTGTTTATAATCCACCAATTCCTGTGAATGATGAATGTTCTGCTGCTATTGCAATAATTCCAGGGAATAGTTGTTCTTATTCAAATTATACAAATATAGGTGCATCAGCATCGCAGGGAATTCCTGCACCGGGATGTGCAAACTATATTGGAGGGGATGTTTGGTTTAAGGTTATAGTTCCCGTTTCAGGACATTTGATTTTCGATTTAAAAAACAATAGTTCATTTAATGCCGACGGAGGCATGGCCATTTACTCAGGAAATTGTGGCTCACTTTCCCTAATTTCCTGCAATGACAATAGTAGTAACAATGCTTTAATGCCTTTAATTAACCAATATGGTCTAACTCCCGATTCAACAGTTTTTATACGTATTTGGAGAAATAATAATATCACAGGTTGGAACTTTGGTTTATGTGTTTATAATCCTCCTATCCCAATAAATGATAACTGTTCCGGTTCTATACCTCTGACAATTGATAGTATCTGTTCTTTTACTACTTACACGACCATAGGTGCAACTGCCTCAGCTGGTGTTCCATCTCCTGGATGTGCAAACTATGTAGGTGCAGATGTTTGGTTCAGTGCAGTTGTACCCGCCTCAGGCAGATTAATATTTGATTCGAAGAATGAGGGAATTGTAAATGGCGGAATGGCTATTTATTCAGGTAATTGTAATTCGTTAACATTAATTGCTTGTGATGACAATAGCAGTTCTAATCCCGGAATGCCACTCATCAATAGATCAGGATTGACTCCTGATTCAACAATTTTTATTCGATTTTGGGAAAATGGTTCAGCAACAGGCGGGGCTTTCGATTTGTGTGTGTACGACCCTCCTATGCCATCAAATGACGATTGTTCGGGTGCTATTCTTATTGTACCTGATTCAATATGTAATTTCACTACTTATTCTAATGTAGGTGCAACTGCTTCAATTGGTGTTTCAGCTCCCGGATGTGCAAATTATACAGGAGGAGATGTTTGGTTTAAAGTAGTGGTGCCTGCATCAGGTCGTTTGATTTTCGATTCACAGGATGAAGGCATTGGATTAAGCGGAATGGCTATTTATTCAGGGAACTGCGGTTCATTAGCCTATATTGCCTGTGATAATTATAGCAATATAAATTCAATGCCAACCATAAATCAAACTGATTTGACTCCGGATTCAACAATATATATTCGTTTTTGGCAAAATAATTTTACTCCAGGAGGTGCCTTTGGTTTGTGTGTTTATGATCCCCCCATACCAGTAAATGATGAATGCGCAGGAGCCATTATGCTTAGCCCCGACACAGTATGTTCTTTTACGGTCTACTCTACTGTGGGAGCAACTGCTTCAAGCAATTTACCCTTGCCCACTTGTGCAAACTATATTGGCGGGGATGTTTGGTTTAGTGTGGTGGTGCCTGCTTCGGGACGATTGATTTTCGATTCGCAACACCTTGGATTAGCCGCCGGGGATGGGGGTATGGCAATTTATTCTGGTAGTTGTGGTGCTTTAACATTGATTGCCTGTAATGATAATAGCAGTAATAATGCTTTAATGCCTTTAATTAATCAAACCGGATTAACGCCCGGTTCCACTATATTTATCAGAATTTGGAATAATAATTCTTTATACGGATTTGAATTTGGTTTGTGTGTTTACGACCCAATGGTTCCTATCAATGATGAATGTTCGGGAGCTATTGCAATTACTCCCGGGACAACATGTTCCTATTCAACTTTTTCAAATGTGTATGCAACTGCTTCATCCGGAGTTCCTTCTCCGGGATGTGCAAATTATATTGGAACAGATGTTTGGTTTAGCGTGGTTGTTCCTCCTTCAGGGCATTTGATTTTCGATTCGCAAAACAATAGTAGTGTATCGGGAGATGGAGGCATGACAATATATTCGGGCAGTTGCGGTTCATTAAGTTTGATAGCCTGTAATGATAACAGCAGCAATTATCCTTTAATGCCGATGATTAATAAATCTGGATTAACGCCAGGTACCACGATATATATTCGTTTTTGGCGAAACAACAACCTCAATGGCTGGACTTTCGGTTTATGTGTTTACGACCCGCCAATTCCTATAAATGACGATTGTTCAGGTGCTATTAGCATTATTCCTGATACTGTTTGCGTTTACACAACTTATACCAACGCAGGGGCAACTGCCTCAGCAGGAGTGCCTGCCCCGGGATGTGCTGCTTATATTGGAGCCGATGTTTGGTTTAAAGTAGTGGTCCCTGCATCAGGCATATTGATATTCGACTCGCAAAACCAGGGAATAGTGAATGGTGGGATGGCGATCTATTCAGGAAATTGCGGTGCTTTAACTTTGATTGCTTGCGACGATAATAGCAGTAATAATACTGCTATGCCAATGATTTATCAATCTGGATTAACACCTGATTCTACCATTTACATTCGATTTTGGAGAAACAATAACATCACAGGGGGAGCCTTTGGCTTGAGTGTTTATTATCCCCCTCCTACTCCTATTCAACCTCCTTGTAATAATTTGGGTTTTGAAAATGGTTTAACAGGATGGTATGGAACTTCCGGCAATCCTGTCAGTGGTTTGACCAATGCTCCCACACCGGTTTATGTTCCACAAGTTTTTAATTCTACTTCCGGTTTAAACTTTGCCATTATGACCATGGGAACCGATCCTTATGGAGGTTTCCCGAAAGTGTTTAGTGGTACAAAGTCGCTTAGGCTGGGCAATGCTGCCACTGACGAAGAATATAATGCCGCTTCCATCGAACAAACTTTTCAAGTTACAGAAGCCAACACGAATTTCACTTATCATTATGCCGTTGTTTTCCAAAATAGTAATCACACTTACAATATTCAACCTTTTTTCAAGATTGAATTATACGATCCAAATGGAAATTTGATTCCATGTGGAATATATTCGGTGGCATTGCCCAATGCTTCTTTTATTCAATCGCCGCTGAATAGTTCGGTGTATTATAAACCTTGGACTCCCATCAGCATCAATCTTTCCGCTTATATCGGACAAAGTGTTAAAATCCGTTTCACTTCTGCCGATTGTGTGCCCGGAGCGCATTTCGGCTATGCTTATCTTGATTGTTCGTGTCAGCCTTATGAAATCATTGCACCCGACACCATTTGTTTGGGTCAATCTGCCACTCTTACGGCTCCTGCCGGAGCCTTAAGTTATCAGTGGTCGCCGGGTGGGGAAACATCCTCTTCCATCAGCGTAAGCCCAACCACAAGCACAAACTACTCGTGCCTGATTTCCACACAGGGAAACACGCCCTGCTTTTATACTTTAAACACAACAGTTGGCGTCGTATCAGAAACAAGTCCAACGGCTGGAAGCAATAGTCCGCTATGTTCGGGTGAAGGGCTTCAATTGACTTCTTTTGCCACCTCAGCCAACACCTATCATTGGTCGGGACCCGATGGATTTGTAAGTACATTGCAAAACCCTCTCATCAATACGGTTTCCATGGCAGCAAGTGGCACTTATACACTAACTTCTTCTATCAATGGGGGCTGCGTGGGTGTAGACAGTGTTTCGGTAATCGTTTTTCCTACTATTCAGCATTTTCTAAATCCTTCCATTTGTCAGGGCGAAAGCTTTTCGGTTGGAACGCATAGCTATTCGAACAGCGGAATATATTTAGATACGATGAGCACTTCATTAGGTTGCGATAGCATCATAACCACCAATCTAACAGTTCATCCTATCACACAAACCACACTGAATCCTGTTATTTGCAATGGAGAAACGTATTCGATAGGCACACATAATTACGCTATTTCAGGCACTTATCAAGACACTTTGCTTTCGTCGTTTGGATGCGATAGTTTGTTGACCATTCATCTCACGGTGCAGGAAAAACAACAAATGACGCTAAACCCTGCAATATGTCAGGGCGATACTTTTCATATCGGCACGCATTTTTATGCTACAACAGGTACTTATACGGATACCCTTCTGAATGCCTCAGGGTGCGACAGCATTGTAATTACCAACCTCGTCGTACATCCCATTCCACCTGCTCCTGTAGTTATACAAAACGGAAATGTGCTCTCTTCTAATACTGCCACAGGAAATCAATGGTACAATCAAAACGGGATGATTCCGGGGGCAAATCAACAAACCTACACTGCAACTATTGAGGGCGATTATTATGATATTGTTACGATAAACGGATGCCCTTCAGATACTTCTAATATACGGCATGTTTTCATTTTCATACTGCATCTGGCAAATGTGGGTCTTGATGAATTTGAAGAACCAGGTGCCATTAGCATCTATCCCAATCCGGCATCCGACGAAATCACTATTGAAGCAAAAGGAAATAATGAAAAAATTGGGTTTGAAATCATCAATCCGATTGGACAAATGATATTTGAAGGTAGTTTTATGGAGAAAACCATTGTGCAAACTAAAAACTTCTCACAAGGAGTTTATATGCTGAAACTCATTCGTAGGAATGGGATTGAGCTGAAAAAAGTGGTTAAAGAGTAGTTGGAAGGGGTTTAGGCTGAAGGATGCTAATAGGTTGATAGGCTGATAGGTATTGTTTATGAAAGAATTATTTATTTGTTAACATATTGTAAATATTAGAGTCTATTCGCAAAATTAATGCCCATGCTGAACTCATTTTTTCATCTGCTAAACTCACCCTAGCATATGATTTCTTCTCTTTAGCAGATGCTAAATTCACCCTAGCATATGATTTTTTCTCTTTAGCAGATGCTTTTTTCATTTTAGCAGATGCTAAACTCATCCTAGCAGATGCTAAACTCACCCTAGCAGATGCTTTCTTCTCTTCAGCAGATGCTAAATTCACCCTAGCAGATGCTTTTTTCGCTTTAGCAGATGCTAAATTCACCGTAGCAGATGCTTTTTCCATTTTAGCAGATGCTAAACTCACCGTAGCAGATGCTTTTTTCATTTTAGCAGATGCTAATGTAAGTTTAGCAGATGCGGGCGAGTTTTTAGTAGATGCCACCCTGTGCTTAGCAGATGCTAGCGTGTGTTCAACAAATGCCGGCGTGCGCATGTTAGATGTATTAATCTGATTTTTTTTTGCGAGGACTTTAGTTGAATTCAATAAAAAAAAGCCCTTAATCCATTTCTTACCTTTATTAAAGATAAGCTATGATTAAAGGCTTTTACTTTTCTTCGCTGCAAAAGTATAAAATAATTCAATATTGAATAAAAATATTATTTTTGATGCAACAATTTACATAGAATGAACAAATTAAAATTAGGAACAAGCATAGCTTTCATTTTGGGTATTGCGTTTCAATTAATATATCAATTATAATCACGAAAACCTTTTTCAATATTTCTTCAACCTTAATAGAAATGTAACAAACAAGACAGCCCCAACCTTCTAAGCTTCTTGAAAAGATTCAGGAAAATAAGGATAGAAGATTTTGTGTTGGGGGGATATTTTATTTTTATTAAGGTTTAAAAATAAAGAAGGTTTTTTTGCCTATTTCATAATCATCCCATATTTAAAAAGGTTTAGTATTTTTGACAAATAATTCAAACAACATGAATAAACTCATTTTTGTCGATAAGCTCAATATTCTGAAACTTTTGCACAAAGAATACCCCAAAAGTTTTATCGATTTGATTTATATCAACCTGTCTTTCAACTCTAAACGCAACAATAACTTTTTGTTCGAAGCGAGAGAAAGCCTCTTGAAGGGCAACAGCATTCAGGTGCCGTTTTCTACAAAGACTACTTTCAAAGTGGCACCAAAGGAAATTAATGTGAGCAATCAGGGGAAGTTGGACTTTTAGTGTAAGATTACTATAAGAAAACATTCATCGAAAGTGATTTAGCAATTAGAATAATTTTCGAAACTCATGACAACAGAAGATAAAACCTCCACAATATATGCTTAAATTTAAACGTATAAACCCCATAAAATCAGCTTTCCCGCTTATTTCGCTTCTCACTCTCATTATATTTCTGTTTGAAACTATTATCATGTATTTTCTGGAAGATTGGTTCACGCTTTCTGATATTGCACAAATAATCATCGACCCAATATTACTTTCGATTTTGATTTTTCCGTTTTTGTACTTTCTTTTTTATAGACCATTTCAATATAGCATTGAACAACTTAAACACACCAACATCAAATTATCTCAGAATATCAAAGAGTTATCAGACTATAAATATGCACTCGATAAAGCCTCCATTGTGGCAATTACTGATAATGAGGGAAAAATTACCTCGGTGAATGATAATTTTTGCGAAATCACAAAATATTATAAAGACGAACTTATTGGGAAAGACCATAAAATTATAAAGGCAAATTATCACTCAAAAGAGTTTTTCCGCAACTTATGGGAGACAATCCAGGAGGGTAAAGTTTGGAGAAATGAAGTCCTGAATAAGGCAAAAGATGGAAGCCTTTTTTGGTTAGATACAGCCATTGTCCCATTTCTTGATGAACAAGGAAAACCTTTTAAATATCTCACAATCAGAACAGATATCACTGCAAGAAAAGAATCGGAACTTGCCTTTACGAAATTAATGGAAGAATTGGAACAAAAAGTGGAAGAGCGAACTCATCAACTTCAAGCAGAAAAAAAGAAAAGTGATAAACTTTTGCTTAATATTCTTCCGGCTGCAACAGCAGAAGAACTGAAAGAAAAAGGTTTTTCAATACCCCGCTATTACAAAATGGTTACGATTCTTTTTACAGATTTTCAGGCATTTTCAAAGTCGGCATCTGCCATTACACCTAAAGAACTATTGCAAATACTTAATCAATTCTTCATGGCTTTTGACGACATCATCGAAAAGCATAATCTTGAAAAAATCAAAACCATTGGAGATGCCTATATGTGTGCAGGAGGGCTTCCAATCGAAAACACCAGCAACGCTATTGATGCAGTTGGTGCAGCTTGCGAAATGCATAATTGGGTAGCAAAATGGAATACCGATCGGATTTCAAAAGGATTAGACACATGGGAAATGCGCGTTGGAGTCCACACAGGCGAACTAATTGCAGGAGTAATTGGTAAAAAGAAGTTTGTTTATGACGTGTGGGGTGATGCAGTAAATATCGCATCCCGCATGGAAGCAAATGGCGAAATAGGGAAAGTTAATATTTCGCAAGCAACTTATGAATTGGTAAAAAATCAATTTTCATGTACGTATCGAGGTAAAATTGAAGCTAAAGGCATGGGTGAAATTGATATGTATTTTGTTGAAAATAATTCATAGAATTTATTAATCGGGTATGTGAAGCAAACTGAAAATTGTTGTAATTTTGCAACCCACAAAACCAATACAAAAAAGCAGTTTGCCCAATGATTTATTTTAAACATCTGAATAATCAATATCTTGTAACCGCAATAGCCCTTGTGCTGATATCAGGAATTGGCTTTCTTGATTATATAACAGGTTATGAAATATCCTTCTCTATTTTTTATCTGATTCCCATTTCTTTACTTGCGCTGTACAGAGGTTCCAAAAAACCTGTCATTATTTTCACCGCCATTTTCTCTGCCACAATATGGTGGGTATCAGAAATATTGAGCAATAATACCTATTCTAATCTTCTGATATCATTTTGGAATGCTTTTGTAGGGTTGATGCTTTTTATGACGGTTGGCATGTTGCTTCTTATTGTAAAACACAAACAAATAGCTTTAGTAAGATCAAATCAAATCTTAACTGAATTAAATAAAGAGATTAGTGCTAAAAAAAATGAAATTGAAACCATCAATCAATCTTTAATCAGCGAAAAAGACAAATCAGAAAAATTACTCATCAATATTTTGCCCACCGTCATCATAGAAAAGCTAAAAAATCATCAGGGTTTAATTGCTAATAATTATGATCAATGTACAGTGATGTTTACTGATTTCAAAGATTTTTCAATACTTACCGAACAACTATCAACAGTTGAGCTGATTACAGAACTGAATTATTGTTTTTCAACTTTTGATGATATCATACTAAAACACGGACTTGAGAAAATTAAAACCATTGGCGATTCATACATGTGCGTTGGCGGAATCCCAATCCCTAAAGAAAAACATTCGGTTGATGTGATACTTTCGGCTTTAGAAATTGTTGATTTTTTGCAAGAATATAAAGAACGAAGAATAAAAATGAACAAAAAATTCATTGATTATGCACAATTATACCAGAGCGACATACTTTGGCGTGCTCAATGTTTTA
>JBAWXL010000033.1:0-23200 GCA_037144095.1 Bacteroidota bacterium | reverse complement strand
GAGCCTCTTTCGTGGGGGATGGTGCATCCCGACGTAATCAGTGTGCAAGCCATGCTAAAAGATGCCGGATTCTCGGTTCCCGAAATCAACATGAAAGCGTATATGGAAGCCCGCGCCATGACCCAAAGTTTTATGGATGATTTCTTAGGATATTTTATCGATTCGAAAAACAAAATCATGACTTCACTGCTCGTTCAGTCGGGTTTGCCCGGCGGCATGATGGGGAGCATGATGGCCGACCTCAAAGGCATACACGATGGCATCAATCGTTTTCTGAGAGAGAGCAATCAGCCCGAACTTTCGCAGGATGATATGCTGATTAAGCTTTTTGAAGAAGTGGCCTATGTGTGGCCCCGTTTGGGATATCCTCCGCTGGTTACGCCTTTCAGTCAGTATGTTAAAAATGTGGCTTTGCTCAATGTGATGCAAATCATTAAGGGAAATAAACGCTATTCGATGATGGACAACAACACCTGGGATATGATTTTGGGCAAAGCAGGAAAACTGCCCGGACCCCTTGCGCCCGAAATTCTTGAACTGGCAGCTCAACAAGGAAAAGAATTCTATGAAGGTTTACCACAAGATAATTATCCCGATGAATTGGACAAATATCGTCAGGAAATGCAGGAAAACAACTGGGAAACCGGTCCCGACGACGAAGAGCTTTTCGAACTTGCCATGCACACCCGCGAATATCGCGACTATAAATCGGGAGTTGCCAAAAAACGTTTTGCCGATGAATTGGAAAAAATAAAAACCGCTGCCAATGCGCCCGCAGTGGCTGCCACTCCTGTGGCAAAACCCACGCCTCCTCCTGTGAGTCCACCCAAAATAGAGATCGACCCCAATCATAAAGTCATTGTAGCACCTGCACGAGGCAAATTGTATTTCAATTTTAATTTCGAAACCAACGGAATGATATTTAAACCCGGCGATAAAATTAAAAAAGAACAACGCATTTGCTATCTCGAAACCTCTTCTTATATCGAAGAAATCCATTCGCCCTACGAAGGAGAAGTGGTTAAGGTGTATGTGAAACAAAATGAAGGTGTAACCAAAGAACAAATCATACTTACCCTAAAATAAATTGTAATTGAAATGAAGAAAATAGTTGTTCTCACCGGTGCAGGCATCAGTGCCGAAAGTGGAATCACCACCTTTCGCGATAGTGGTGGACTATGGGAGCAATATGCCATTGAAGATGTTGCCACTTTCGAAGCCTGGGAAAACAATCCGCATCTGGTGCTCGATTTTTACAATCAACGCCGCAAGCAATTGCAGGAAGTTCAGCCCAATGCAGCACACTTTGCCTTGGTTGAATTGGAAAAACAATTTGAGGTGCAAATCATCACACAAAATGTAGATAATCTGCACGAAAGAGCAGGTTCAAGCCACATTTTGCATCTTCATGGCGAGCTCACAAAATCGAGAAGTACCAGCGATGATAATTTGGTTTATGATATTGAAGGTTGGGAATTGAAATGGGGCGATTGCTGCGAAAAAGGTTCGCAACTTCGTCCCCACATTGTTTGGTTTGGCGAAGCGGTTCCTAACATTGAAATCGCGGCACGCATGGTGGCTAAAGCTGATATCCTGATGGTGATCGGCACATCGCTGAATGTCTATCCTGCTGCCGGATTACTTCACTATGCGCCACCCTTTGCTCCAAAGTATCTCATCGACCCCGATGCTTCGCTCAATGTGCCTCACGTGAAAAACCTTAGCATCATAAAACAAAAAGCCGGCCTTGGGCTTCCTCCCCTTGTCGAAGAGCTTCTTGCCTCTCATTTCGATTAAATCAGATGGATTATACTCAAAATAAAAAAAGCATTAAGTATCATCTGAAAAAATTTCTTCTTGCTCATACCAATGAAATAAAAGGAAAGACTGTGGTTGATATTCCTGCCGGAAATGGAATTACTTCAGCCATTGTAAAAGATTTGGGTGGAAATGTGCTGCCTTTCGATTTGTTTACCGAGTATTTCAAAATAAACGAGCTGCAATGCCAAAGGGCTGATATCATGCAGGGAATTCCTTTAGATAATAATGTTGCCGATTGGCTTATTTGTCAGGAAGGAATTGAGCATCTGCCAAACCAAAACAAAGCTTTTAACGAGTTTAACCGCGTGTTAAAAGTAGGAGGGAAGCTCATCATCACCACCCCCAACCATTCCAATTTGCGTTCGAAGTTCAGCTATATGATGGGCGAAATGGAACGCTTCAACAAAACCATGCCCCTCAACGAAGTCGATTCGGTGTGGATGAACCAAAGCGAAACCGGCAACCAAGAAAGCAGAGAACCTTACTTTGGGCATGTATTTCTAATCGGAATCATGAAGCTGCGCTTATTGGCAAAACTAAATGGTTTTGATGTTGAAACTATTGTTTTCACTCGAGTTAAAACCACTTCCCTCTTGCTGATGCCTTTTTTCTATCCTTTTATTTTATTGTTTAACAGCATCACCTATTTAAGGAACATCAACAAAGCCAAAAGCGATCATCAAAAGAAAGTTTATAAAGAAATTTCTCGCTTAAGCACCAAAGCTTCAATATTGGTTGATGGGCATTTATTTGTTGTTTTTAAAAAGAAATCATCTGCAAATGCTGCCATCACTCAAATAAACAGCATTCATAAAGAATTTGGTCTGACCTAAACTGAATCCTATTCCCGAATTTAGTACTTTTGTGCCATGATAATGGTTGATAATGTTATAGTCTCCGAAGAACTCATAAAAGTTCGTTTCATGTGCAATCTGATGATTTGCAAAGGTGCATGTTGTGTAGAAGGCGATGCCGGTGCTCCCCTCGAAATGGAAGAAATCGGAATTATAGAAGATGATTTGCATCACATCAAACCCTTCATCACCCCCGAAGGATTAGAAGTAATTGAAAATTTAGGCGTGTTTGATTATGATGCCTTTGGAAATTTCGTTACACCTCTTATTAATGATAAAGATTGCGCCTTTGTGTTTTATCAGAATGGCATAGCCGCCTGCGCCATCGAAAAAACATTTCTTGACGGAAAAATAAAATTCCGCAAACCCATTTCATGTTATCTGTATCCCATACGAATCAGTAAATCGGGTATCATTGAAACACTTCACTATCACCGCTGGAATATTTGCAGTCCTGCCCTAAGTCTTGGTCAACAACAACAAATTCCGGCTTATCTGTTTCTCCGTGATCCTCTGATTAGAAGATATGGTTATGCCTGGTTTAAGAAATTAGAGAAAATTGTGGCTCAGATGAAATAACTACAAATCGACCAGTTTGTTTTTAATTGCAAACTTAAGTAAGTCCATTGTTGTTTTCAGTTCGAGTTTTTGCATAATATGATTTTTATGCGATTCAACTGTGCGGATGCTGATAAAGAGTTTTTCTGCAATTTCCTGATTTGTGACACCTTTTGCAAAATATTTCAAAATTTCTGTTTCGCGTTGCGTAAGTTTCGATTCCGGTTTTTCGCTCTGTGGATTGTTTCCCTTGATGCTTCTTATGTATGATTTTAATATGATATTCGAAATCTGCTCGCTGAAAAATTCTTCGCCACGGTTAATGGCATGTATAGCATCAACTAATTCTTTTCTGGTTGTATTTTTCGGCAAATAGCCTTTAGCTCCGTTTTTTATGGCAGTGTATACATATTCTTCATTGGTATACATCGACAATATTAAGACATGAATACCAGGATATTCTTCCGAAATTATTTTTGTTATTTCCAATCCCGACAATCCTTTCAGCGAAATATCCAACACTATAATATCAGGAACATTCTGTTTTATGAATCCGAATAATTCCTTACTGTCGGCAGCTTCTCCAATAATTTCAATATCATCAAGCCCTGTGAGCAGCGATTTTATACCATCGCGAACAATTTGATGATCGTCAACTAAAATGATTTTTATCTTTTTCATATTAATTCAATTTAGACTAAATACTATATGGAAATTCAATATGTATATGGGTTCCCTGCCCTGGAGAAGTAATTATTTCGATATTTCCTTCCAATAAATGTGCACGTTCACTCATATTACGTATTCCATTTCCATTATTAAGATTATGGCTATCAAAGGTAAATCCTTTTCCGTTATCTTTAACATCCAGCACAATATTTTTTTCAAAATACTTTAAATTTATACTTGCTTCGGATGCTTCAGCATACTTATGAATATTATTCAAACCTTCCTGTACGATGCGATAGGTATACATTTTGTCTCTTTTACTCATTTTTGTAAAGTCTCCTTCGCAGTTGAATAAAACCCTTATTTTAGCATACTCCGAAATCTCACTACATAGGCGTCTCAGGGCTTTTTCCAACCCGAATTCATTCAATACCGTAGGCATTAAATCGTTTGATATGCGTCTAATGTCGTCAATGGTTTTATCAAAAAGTTCTTTCACATGCGAAATCATATACCGGATTTTCGACATATCGGTATGGTTGATACTTTCCAGTTTCAGCTTGATTGCAATTAACGATTGTCCCAGTCCGTCATGCAATTCGCGCGAAAGCCGCTGACGTTCAAATTCTTGTCCGTCTATCATCGAAGATAGATTGTTGAAACTTTCTCTGTAATTCTCATCAGTTTGTTGTTTCAATTGCTCAGCCATTCGGTTAAATGCCAGTGTGAGTTCCCCAATTTCATCGTGGCTCTGCACTTCCAAATTCAGTTCAAACTCTCCTGAACCCACCTGTTGAGTTGCTTTTTGTAATTGAATGATGGGTTTGGTGATTTTACGTGAAATAAGCAAAGTGACTACAAAAAAGAGAATCGAAATAAGGATGAAAAGCAAAATAATCTGATTGCGTATGCGAACAATTGGCACTATCACTTCCGAATAATCCATTTCTGCCAATATCACCCATTTCAAACCCTTTATTTCTAATGGAGAATAGGAACTTAGCACAGTCATCTTTCGGTAATCCACCGTTTTGACCGTACCATCGTTACCAGATAAACCTAAATCAACTGACTGAGATTTTACATGAGTTTTCAACATGGTATTTTGTTGTAATCTCGACTGGGTTCTCATTAAATAATCTTTCCCAACTATGTATGCTTCTCCACTGCTTCCAAAAGCAATGTCCGACGATTTATCATGCATCAATTGATTAATGGCTTCAGGTGATACGCTGCAACATACAATGCCTTCGGCTACATTTTGTTCCGATACAACGGGAGCTGAAACCAACATCATGTTTTTGCCAAGTTTCGGAATGAATTGGAAATCTTCTACTTTAGGATTCTTATCTTGAATAACTTCTTTGTATATTGCTGTCAGGTTATAGCCCGTAGTATCATTTAGTTTAGCTTCAATTCCTATTGAATGGGTAGGGCACTCGAAAAGCTTACCCTTAGATGAAATCAGAAAGAAATGATTGAAATAATCATTAGTATTTAATTGAGGTTTAAGGAAAGCACTGAATTCCTGATATAATGTCGTCGGCTTAATGTTTTCATTATCCAGCAGCTTCAACATAAATTGAATTTCTTTATAAGTTGCAATTCCCTGCATGTTGCTTATTCTGTCTTTAAAAAAATTCTCTACTTGCAGCTTGCGTGTCATCTTTATCGAATTAAGCTGTTCTGAAGTGCGATCGAGCATCGCTTCACTTGTTTTAAAAAGCGTATAACCTGTAAGTATTCCGATAGTTAGCATTCCGAGCAAAACAAAATACAGGACAAGTTTTTGAGAAATAGAAGTGCTTTTATAGGGGTTCATAATCACTACAAATGTAATTATAATTAACTAAGTATACATTAGAAAAATCCCCTGTATTATCTGATTCATAAATTCAGAATGTAAGAATAATAAGCCAACAGCTCTGTTTTGTAAATTCATAGGTCAAATTATTTGATAATCAATTAAATCTACTGAATAAATCCGACGGGCTGAAAGTTATCGACTTATTAAATAATAGTTATAATTTGATATAAATCAAGAACAATTGGAGATAGAAATTCATGAATCAAATGCAATAATTTTCTTTTTACTAATTTATTTAGGTGCAGCTTTCATCTCTTCAAGCATTTTAATGATTTTATCCAGCTTTTCCACTTCAAGCTCTTTCAGCTTTATTGAAAGGGCTTCTATTTCGAGTTTGGCTTCTACATTCGTTTGATAGTCAGCTTGTGCCTGAACGCGGTCTCTGTCGCTTTGACGGTTTTGCGACATCATAATGATGGGCGCCGCATAGGCTGCCTGAGTTGAGAAAACCAGATTGAGCAAAATGAAAGGATATACATCCCAATGACTTATAAAAGCAATTAGGTTTAAACTCATCCAAAGAACCACCAAGATTGTCTGTATAATAATGAATCGCCACGAACCCATGCCATTTGCCACAGTGTCTGCCAAATGATTACCAAAGCTAAGTGTCTCGTGATGTCGCTCGTGCCAGTTTTTTTGATTTTGCATTTCTTTTTGTTTTATTTTAATTTTTCGCCCTCAAAATTAATCAAATATCATTAAAACCTAAAAAGAACTCCTTTATTATTTTGGAATATATATATGTTTATGAGAATAGCATAGAAATTCATTATAGAAAAGGAACTCCTTTATCGTTATGATGTGGAGATTCATTATGGAAAAGAAACTTCTTTATCGTTATGACGCAGAGATTCATTATAGAAAAGGAACTTCTTTATCGTTATGATGCGGAGATTCACTATAGAAAAGGAATTTCTTTATCGTTATGACGCGGAGGTCCATAGTCAATTACGTAGGGATTCCGAAAGTTTTTGATTTTTTAGGCTTCGAAAAAAGACTTGATTTTTATGTGAAATATAGTTTTCAGATTTGATAAATTTCATTACTTTGAAATCTTTTCTACCAAATAAATCTGAACATAAACTTTTATTTTTTACTTTTACACTCATCAAAATCATTTAGAATTAGACAATGAATATTCCTTTGAATTCTATCATGAAATAGGGGAGGATTATATTTAATAACGGGATGCAGAAAATTTATAGGATTAATATAACAAAACAAGGACAATGAAAATACATGATAATCAGATTAAAAAAGCTCTTCAACTATTACTACTCTGTGTTCTCTTCACAGCGTGTAATTGTGGAGTGAAAGACAGCGCAAACGACCAAAAGGAAATAAATACTATGTTAGATTCATGGAATGTGGCAGCAGCAAAGGCTGACTTCAAAGCCTACTTTAGTTGTTTCAGCGAAGATGCTATTTTTGTTGGGACTGATGCATGCGAACATTGGGATAAGAAAAGCTTTATGGCTTGGGCAAAGCCTTATTTCGACAAGGGAAAGACCTGGGATTTCAAATCGATTGACCGCCATATTTATTTTGACAAAACTGGAAACACTGCCTGGTTTGATGAATTGCTCAGCACACGGATGAAAATTTGCAGAGGGTCGGGGGTCGTTGTAAAACAAGAAAACGAATGGAAAATAAAGCAATATGTTTTATCGATGAGCATTCCAAATGAGATTACCGATACGGTGATTAAACTAAAAACCCAAATTGAAGATAAGCTTATTGAGCATTTGACTCAAAAATCAAAATAGGTTTTCTTTAGTTTTCCCAAAACAAAAACCCGGCAGCAATAAAGCTGTCGGGTTTTTTAATTGAATAAAATGAGCTTATTTTTGCTTTATAAGTTTTATGGTTTCAATGCCCTTTTCTGATTGAAGGGTGCAAATATAAATGCCCTCTGTTAATTGGCTAATGTCGATGTTTTCATAAGAAATCAAGCCTTGCTTTTCAAAAACCTTTTGCCCTTCTATATTCAAGATTTTCAAATATGCTTTCTCTTTTTTATCAGATAATAGCCTGAATGTCACCTTTGAAGTACTTGGATTAGGATAAGCAATCCATTGTTGATTATTGCTAAAAGTATTAATATCAGTTGAAATTTCATTTCGAATAGTATCGGCAGTAATATTCGTCAAAATTGCAGGGTTAGAATCGAAAACAATTCCTGCCAAATTATTAATAACCGTCAAAGCCGGAAGGGCAGCTTTTGTTTTGATTGAAAAACTCACATAACCATTGCTTCCCGTAAAATTACTTCCGCTATCGGGCAATTGTATGTTAAAGAAAGTAAAAGTGGCGGTGCCATTATGCGACATGCTGAAGTTGACAGGATGAGAAGAACCCAATAAATTAAAAGTAAGTGGGTCGAGACTTGCATCCAGCACATCGTTCACAGTTACGTTGTTAGCCGGAGCATTTCCCGTATTCTGAAAATGAATGCAATAATGAATGGTAGTTTCGGCTGGTATCATGCCACTTGGTTCGGCAAGCTTTTCGTTGGGGTCCCATGCGTTTGTAATCAATTGATGAAGCGCTACGACATTGTTGGTAGGAATTGTATCATTCAAGGGTCCAATGGTCAATGATGAGTTCAAATAATTGCCCAGCACCGCTGAAGCAGAAGGCATCAGATGGAGCATGATAGAAGCATGTTGGCCGGGTAGCAAATTAGTATAGGCCCACTTAATGGTTTGACCATTAACGTATGATGGAGTAGGAATGGCATCAATAAACGAATAGAGCGAATCCATAACAAAAGTGATGGTATCGCTTAAAGTGGAAGTCCCGTCGTTCTGATACGAAATAGGCATAGGTTCGGGTGTAGTGGGTCGTGCGCCCCAATTCGGACAAATAATAGATACTTCGTTCACATTAGGTATTTCATGAAAACCAAAATTGTACCCACTGCAAGCTTGTGTAGCAGGATTGCAGCTTAAAATGACAGGCGAATTTGTTTGAGTCCAATAAGTAATTGAAGCGGTATTTAGGTTATAAGTTTGAGCAGAATCAGAAAAGAAAAAATTATAATTGCCCGCAGCATCTGAAGAAACATAATAATTACCGGGCATAATATGAACGATATGATTAGGAATAGGCGGTTCCAAAGTATCAATAAGCCCATTTCCATTCAAATCGTTAAATACTTTTCCTGTGATATAACCAAAATTATACATTCCATTTCCCTGACAAGAACCAAAATGAAAGGCAAAACCGGAAGGCATACTACATGATAAACTGATTGGGAAAATAGAAGAAATGCTCGGATAGGGATAGGCATTAGCCCAATTGCAAGTCGAATCGCCCAAGGCAATATAATCAAGATTGCTATCGCCGCGCAAACCAATCTGAGTATTATAAGGCGTTGTTAAAATGGTATTTGTTCCATACACAAATCTGATGCAATTGGAAGTTTCATACAGTTGAATCTGAAAGTTTAAATCGCCATTCGTAACAAAATAGGAATAATGCAACCACTGAATGATGCAAATTCGGTTGGGTGCCGAACCTATGGTGACATATTGCAGACTCGCATTAGGCAAATGGTTAATTAAATCTCCGCCAAGAGCAGAAATAACGTTGTTTACCGGACCTGCCATAGGGTTATAGAAAGATCCGTTGGCCATCGAGTCGAGCGAAATATAACCATTGTTTGAAATGGTCATATTATGGAATGCCGTTCCGTGATAATAAAAATCGAACCCAATAGGCAGGTTATGATAATTGTTATCATCTGCATTTGGAGCATCAATGGTGGTTCCGCTAATTACATTAAACGAATCTAATGCTGGAGTAAAAGGCATAGCTGCAACTTGCGCATAAGTGTGCGATGAAATCACCAATATCAAAGCTACAGCGACTAAGGTGTAAATGTGTTTTTTCATATAAATAAGTATTGATTTTTTGAAAAATAAATTCAACTACAAAAATACATCTTTTTCTGCTAATATTTAAAACGACATGAAAAAAACTTAAATTTATTTTGATGTTTGAGTAATGTCAAAAATATTTTTCAGAATAAATTTTTGAACTCAAAAAGCAAGTTTCTGGGCCCAACAAGTCATTTGTTGAACCCAACAAGTAAGTTTCTGAACCCAACAAGTCATTTGTTGGACCCAACAAGCAAGTTTCTGAGCCCAACAAGTCAATTGTTGGACCCAACAAGTAAGTTTCTGAACCCAACAAGTCATTTGTTGGACCCAACAAGCAAGTTTCTGAGTCCAACAAGTCATTTGTTGAACCCAACAAGTAAGTTTCTGAATCCAAAAAGTTGCTTGTTAAACTCATATTTTTTCCATCAAAAATTTTTAAACTTATGTTTTTGAAACAAGATTTTAATAGCCTGGAAATTTATCTTCCTGATTCAAAATTAAAAGTGAAAAAAACATATTTTTTAATCCATTATTTTGGATAATTAATCGATTATTCTTTGTAAATTTGCACAAAAAAAATCACCATGCCTTTGCCTGCTCAGGGAACGGTTAACAACCTGTATAACATCATACATGGGTTTATCAATGCACGAACAGATGCTACATTGCTTGCCCAGGCCAGGAGACTTATTGCCATAAACTACACTACCCTGGCTCATCGCAATATTGAAATGAAAAATATTAGCTTCAGGGTTAGAAACGATGTAGGTATACAGACGTATGAGGTAGATATTAAAGATTATTTTACGCCTTCCTTAATGAGCATGAATTGTACTTGCAATGAAGTGGCATTATGTAAACACAAGGTGGCTTCTCTTTTGTTCATTGCTGAGCGTTTGCCAGATAGTCAGGTGGCATTGCCTCCTGAATTGACTTCAGTGAGAAATGCCCATAAACCCATGCCCATGATAGAGGTGATAGTGAACATGCCTGCCATTAACCTGGAAGTGATGAACACCCTAATCAATCGTTATGATATTACAGCAGCCACCAGCCTGGTAAACTATAAAAAAGTGACTATTCTGAGGGCTGAAAATCAGGAGGTGGATGCCGAAGTGAATAGTGTACAGGCAATTTACAAAGTATTGATTCGTAAAAAAAGTGAAACTGCATTTCACACTTATTGCAATTGTCTGAAAGAAGGTCCTGCAATTTGTGAACATCGATATGCTGTGTTTTATTGGCTTTTAGCTCAAAAGGGAAAGTTTTATTTTGAAAGTTTAAAAGACTTCACTCAGCTTAAAAACGAACTTTTGTCTGAGTATGGATATACTCTTAAAGATACCATTACAGATAAATTTGATTTCGTCATCAGCGCAACCACCGGGCGACCTGAACTAAAACTTATTGATCCTACACTGAAAAAACTTTCAAAGTATGAGAATTGGGATACCATTATTTCGCAACTTCAACTGAAAGAGGAACACCCCGAAACCGCCGAAGTGCAGTTTCCTGAAATCAAATATAAGGAGGGCTTTGGAATTGGGTTTGCCATCAATTTTACCTTAAACCATTTCCCTTATTTTACACTACTGCCCTTTACTGCAAAGCTATCCAAAGATGAGTCGGGAGCCATACATAGTTTTAAAACATTCTCTTATACAGACCCTCCTCTTGATGTGCCTTTAGACGGGGATACCCGACAAATTCTTCATCTGCTTCAGGAGATTTCAAATGAACAATTGATTAAGCTTTCCGACAAAGAAAACTATTTCAGAAAGCGTGGCAAAAACGATATGTTCGGATATATCCCGTTTAACCCAACCGAAATTGATCAAATGCATAAGTATATTCATTCGCATATGTTGCAGCTTTTCCCTCTGTTGGAAAATGAACCTTATGCTTATCAACAAACTATGCCGGGAACATTAAGCGCATATAGTTTGACCAAAACCAAATTTTCTACTGCGAAATTTAAAATAGCCTTTAAACTGGAAATATTTGCTGAGACTACAGAATTGGTGGTTGGAATAAAAAAAGAGGATGATGAATTTCTTTCAAATATTAAATTCTTTGCCGATTTGTTTATGGTTGAAAATGAAGTGGTGCATTTGCTCAATCGTTCACGCGATGCAGCAGTGATCAAGTACATTGGGAAACCCGGTAGGATTAAGGTGAATAAGAAAGATACAAAAAACTTCCTCCATTCATTTGTGCTTCCCCTTCAACGATTTTATGATGTTGAAATGCCTGAAAGTATCAGCAATTTCACTTTTAAAAACGAAGACACTACCTTTACAAAACTTATCTATCTGAGCGAAAAGAATGATCAGTTTTTGGTCATACGCCCTGCATTTCGCTATAACGAGCATCCCCCGGTTGAATACAGTGATGCCACTCGAATTGTTGAGGAGTTGGATGGAAAAGTAATGATTACTCAGCGGGAGCATGAAGTAGAAAATGCTTTTGTTGAAAACATACGTGCTTTGCATCCTTCTTTCATAACACAGGGCTTGCAGGGTTTCTATTATATCAGTTTTGAGGATGCAATGAAAGATGGTTGGTTCTTCACTTTTTATAATCAAATGAAAGACGAAGAAGCAGAAGTGTATGGAATGAAAGACATGAAAAAATTTCATTATAACCCACACACCCCAACTATTACGTTTGGTTTTAAAACAGGAATCGATTGGTTTGATGTGAAAATAAATATCATGTTTGGCGATCAGTCAGTAAGACTAAAAGACCTTCGAAAAGCTGTGATTAATAATCGCAATTATATCTTGCTTGACGATGGTTCTATGGGTATATTGCCTGAAGAATGGGCAAAGAAATATTCCCTGCTTTTTAAGATGGGAAATGTGGAAAAAGAAGATTTGAAAGTGCCCAAGTTCCATTTTTCATTAATTGATGAGATGTATGATCAGATTGATGATGAAAAAATAAGAAAAGAGTTAGAATATAAAAGAACTATGCTGAGCAAATTCAGCAGGATTGAAGATATTGCAATGCCCGAAAAAGTAAATGCTTTGTTGCGTCCTTATCAGAAGTCGGGCTTTTCGTGGTTTAATTTTCTGGATGAGTTTAACTGGGGAGGTATTCTGGCTGACGATATGGGGCTTGGAAAGACACTTCAAACCCTTACTTTTATTCAACATCTAAAGAATAAAAAGCACTTCACCTTTGAAGAAGCAGAAATTGCTCCCGAAGATCAGCAGTCCGACACACATTTAATAATATGTCCTAATTCTTTAATGTTTAACTGGGAAAATGAGATTGAAAAGTTTTGCCCCGATCTGACTTATCATATTCATCATGGGAGCGACCGGATTACGGATGCCACTGAATTTGCTGCCTATGATATTATTATCACCACCTATGGAACTATTCGTTCCGATTTCGAAGTCTTTGTAAAATTCAATTTCCGTTATATTATTTTGGATGAATCGCAGGCAATTAAAAATCCGGCATCAAAAGCCACCAAAGCCGTGCAGTTGCTTAAGAGCAGAAACCGCTTAGCATTATCAGGCACTCCACTTCAGAATAATATTTATGATTTGTATGCACAATTAAACTTTCTGAATCCGGGTATGCTGGGTAATATGGAGTTTTTTAAGTCGGAGTTTGCTAATCCCATTGAAAAACACCAGGAACAATTTAAAAAAGATCAGCTTAAGAAACTAATCTTTCCTTTTTTCCTTCGTCGAACCAAGGAACAGGTGGCAACTGAACTTCCAGAAAAAACTGAAACAGTGTTGTATTGCGAAATGGGGGAAGAACAACGTAGAGTGTATGATGCCTATAGAAATGATTATCGCGACCGTATTATGCGAAGGATTGCTACCGATGGGCTAGAAAAATCAGGCATTTATGTTTTGCAGGGATTGATGAAATTGAGGCAGGTTTGCGATTCGCCTGATATTTTGGGAGGTGAGGAAATATATAGCCACGAATCGGTTAAACTTGAAGAGCTTACAAGAGAAATAACAGAAAATACGGGTGATCACAAAGTATTAGTGTTTTCACAATTCATTGGAATGTTGCGATTGATAAAACAACGAATGGAATTGCATGGGATTAACTATGCTTATCTTGACGGGCAAAGCAATGATAGGAGAGAAAGTGTTGATCGTTTCCAAACAGATGAAACTTGCAAAGTATTTCTGATTAGTCTGAAAGCAGGAGGTGTGGGGTTAAACCTCACTGCTGCCGACTATGTTTATCTTGTAGATCCGTGGTGGAATCCGGCTGTAGAACAACAAGCAATTGACCGTACTCATCGCATTGGGCAAATACGTAGTGTTTTTGCATATAAAATGATATGCAAGAATACGATTGAAGAAAAGATTCTAATTCTTCAAAACAAGAAAAAAGACCTTGCAAGGGAACTTATAACTGAAGAAAAATCCTTCCTTAAAAACCTGAATAAGGAAGATATTGAATATTTATTCAGCTAAAATGGAGCTTTCAAATCACTCCATGAAGATTTAGCTAAATAATTTTGACAGGCTTACATTGCTGCCAGCAACTCATCGGTCATTTCAAGATTATGAAATACGTTTTGCACGTCATCGTCATCTTCAAATAACTCAATCATTCGCATTACTTTTAATGCGGATTCAACATCAATAGTTTTAGGATCGTTTGATATACGTTGCAAGGAAGCACTTTCTGCTTCAATACCCAATTGTTCCAGTTTTTTCTGCATTGAACCGAAATCTTCCATTGCAGTGGTAATTGTAAAATAATCATCTTCTAAAGAGATATCTTCAGCACCCGCATCAATTACTTCCATTTCAAATTCATCCTGATCGATTTTTCCTTTTGGAACTGTGAAAATTCCTTTACGATCGAATAAGAAACTCAATGAGCCATTGGTTCCCAAGCTTCCATTATATTTGTTGAAAATAGATCTAATATTAGCAACTGTTCGTTGCAAATTATCTGTTGTACATTCAATGAAAATAGCTATTCCGTGAGAAGCATAGCCTTCATAAGTGACTTCGAGAAGACTTGCAGCATCTTTATCAGAGGCTTTGCTGATGGCTCGTTGTATGTTTTCTTTTGGCATATTGCAGCCTTTTCCATTTGAGATGGCTAATCGCAAACGAGGATTGCTTTCGGGGTCGCTTCCGCCTTCGCGAACGGCTACGGTTATTTCTTTAAGTATTTTCGAAAACATTTTCGAACGTTTGGCATCCAAAGCACCCTTTTTGCGCTTAATTGTTGACCATTTACTGTGTCCTGACATATATGAATTGATTGATTAATTTACGCTTTAAAATTCAGCGTAAAAATAATATTATTTTCGGAACTCGTATGAGAGAATAATAAAAACACTAAATATAGGTTTTTATTTTCATCAAAACATTTTTGTGAAACTATAGTTTATCTCATTAAAATCAGTAATTTTACAGTTCAATTATTTCATCATTTTTATCTTTATTTCACATGAAAAAAATAGTTTTTTTCGCAGTATTTATGCTATTTGCATCTACGCTATTTTCTCAGGCATGGTTGAGAAACCTACCTGCAAACAAATCAAAAGGTCAGTTGACATTTTTTGATTATCAAAAGGCTTTCAACGATTATTGGGCTCCATTTAATGTAGTGAAAGGGCATTATTATGTAAACGGAGTTAAGAAAAAAGCAGTAGGTTGGAAGCAATTTAAACGTTGGGAATATGACATGGAAGGGAAAATTAATCCTACGACGGGTGAGTTCCCAAACAAGACCGCTCAGCAGGTTTATGACGAATTTAATGCAACAAATCAACAAAAACTTCTGCAAACAACTGCAAGTTGGTCTTGTTTAGGTACCAGCACTTCTGCTGGTGGATATAATGGAATCGGACGTATTAGTTGTATTGCATTTCATCCAACAGATAATAATACGTATTGGGTTGGTGCAGGTTCAGGTGGGTTGTGGGTTACGACCAATAATGGTTCGACCTGGACTTGTTTGACTGATAATACAGGTGTTCTTGCAGTGAGCGACATTGTAATTCCAACAGATTATGCCACATCACATACCATTTATATTGCAACAGGCGACCGTGATGCATGGGATAATAACAGCATTGGAGTGCTGAAGTCGACTGATGCCGGAGTTACCTGGACAACTACAGGTATTTCTTTTGCTTTATCCGCATCAAAAATGGTGAGCCGAATTTTAATTGACCCCAATAATAATCAAACATTAATTGCTGCTACATCAAATGGAGTTTATAAAACCACTAATGGCGGAACCACCTGGAATACTCAGTTAAGCACCATTAATTTTATTGATATGGAATATAAACCGGGTGATTTTAACACTTTGTATGGTTGCACATATGCAAACGGAGGTAGTAAGATATATGTCTCGGCAAATGGAGGAACTTCGTGGACACAAGCATTTACTGATGCAAATGCTTACAGGATAGAATTAGCAGTTTCGGCTAATCAGCCCACATGGGTGTATGCACTTATTGAGCAAAGTGATGATGGTTTATATGGTGTGTATAAATCAACCACAAGCGGAACGGCCTATACTCAGGTGTATGCCGGAACCACAAAGAATTTATTGGGATGGCAAGCCGATGGGAGTGATGCCGGCGGACAAGGTTTCTACGATTTAAGCATTGCTGCCTCGCCAACAAATGCTAGCACTGTGTTGGTTGGAGGTGTTAATACGTGGCGTTCAACCACGGGCGGGACTGCATGGACGATTGTCAATCATTGGTCGGGGAGCACGGTGCAGGCGGTGCATGCCGATAAGCATACACTTAAATTTAGAAGCGATGGTAGTTTATTCGAGACTAACGATGGTGGGGTGTATATTTCTGCAAATAATGGTACTTCATGGACCGACAAAACCAATGGAATGGTTACGAGTCAAATGTATAAGTTGAGTGTATCCGCTACGGTTGCTACCGAAGTATTGACGGGTTTGCAGGATAACGGCACCAAATTGCTTTCGGGTGGTGTTTGGACGGATGCAAATGGAGGGGATGGAATGGAATGTATTATTGATTATTCTAATGTAAACATTCAATATGGTACCAACCCTCAGGGAACTATTAATAGAACGACAAATCATTGGTCGAGCAGCACTGACATCACTCCTGCAAGTGCAGGCACGGGTGCCTGGGTTACTCCTATAATTATGGTTCCTACCAGCAACACAACCTTGTATGCAGGATATGCTGATGTTTGGAAATCTATGAATTCGGGAACAGCCTGGACGAAAATATCTACCATGAATACTTCTGAATACATTCGTTCGATGGCTATTGCACCTTCAAATACGCAAGTGTTGTACGTTGCAGCACTTACTAAAATATGGAAAACCACTACGGGGGGAACTGCATGGACAGATATCACCGGAACTTTGCCTGTAAGTTCGGGCAATATTACCAGCATTGCGGTTAAAAATGATGATGCCAACACCCTTTGGGTAACAATGGGAGGCTATAATGCCACCACGGTTTACCAATCCAGCAATGCAGGAACCGCCTGGACTAATATCTCTACCGGATTGCCTTCGCTTCCTGCTTATTCCATTGTGCAGAACAAACAAGTGACCAGCGAAGTTCAACTATATGTTGGTACTGAATTGGGTGTATATTTCAAAAAAGGTACTAATAACTGGACTGCGTTCAACACCGGATTGCCCAACGTTAAGATAGGTGAATTGGAGATATATTATGCCACCAGCGGACAAAATAGTAAATTGAGGGCGGCTACTTATGGCAGAGGATTATGGGAAACGTATGTCTATTTCAACACATGCACACCTCCTGCAACCCCAACTGTTGGTACTATCACCCAACCCAATTGCACACTTGCTACAGGCAGTGTCGTCATCAGTGGTTTGCCTGCAAGCGGCACATGGACTCTGACCCGGCTCCCTGGTTCAACTAATACTACAGGAACTGGTAGCAGCACTACCATCACAGGACTTGCTGCCGGAACCTATACCTATACGGTTACGGATTCGGCACTTTGCACATCATCCGCTACGGCTAACATTGTTATTAATGCACAACCTGTGCCAACTGCTCCTACCCTCGGAAGCCTTACTCAACCCACTTGCACCCTTGCTACGGGTAGCGTAGTGTTGAACGGTTTGCCTGCCACAGGCACCTGGCTGCTCACACGAACTCCGGGTGGAGATACGCTATCGGGTACGGGTGTCAGCATCTCCCTCAGCGGACTTGCTGCCGGAACTTATACCTACACAGTCACTAACACTACGGGATGCACCTCTATAGCTTCGGCCAATGTGGTCATCAATGCTCAACCGGCAACGCCTCCTACGCCCGTCATTTCAGCAAATATTTTGGTGTTGCAATCCAGTGCAGCAAGTGGCAATCAATGGTATAATCAAAGCGGACCCATTAGCGGTGCAACGTCTCAAAATTATACGGTTACAGCCAACGGCAGCTATTATGTTATCGTAACTGTCAACGGTTGCCCTTCCGATACTTCAAACATCATTCAAATCACCAATGTGGGCATCGAACTTAACCAAAATGCTAAGGAAATTAAGATCTATCCTAATCCTGTTACCAACGAATTGACCATAGAAATTGTTGGAAATAAAGCTCCGACAGCATTTGAAATTCACAATGCCATCGGACAGCTTATTCTTAAAGATAATATTCTGAATAAAAAAGTGATATCAACTATCAACTTCCCACTTGGGGTGTATATTGTTAAACTCGAAAATGGTAAGACGTTTGAGTTTAAGAAAGTGGTGAAGGAATAGGCTAAAAGGGGAACTAACAATGGATAATTGACAGTTGACAATGGACAAATTATCAACTGTCAACTATCGATTGTCCATTTTTGAACGAGTTTTAATATTTTTCTTTCTGAAATCCCCAGCTTCTGAGTTCAGCTTTATAGGTATCGGGATAGTTAGCTTTAATTAAATGAATTAGAGCATTCAGTGCCTTTTTGATTTTTGATTTCAACACATTCTTATCACCAACTTTGCTCGAAACTGCGCTGTCGATGGAAGAAGCCTGAGCCATTAGTGCATCATATCTAGTTTTAACATCAGTCCAATAAGCAAGCCCATAGGGTTTGCTATCGAATCCATGAAGGGTAATAGCAGGCAGCAACAAATCAAGAGCTGATTTACGCTCATCACGATCGGTAGGCAGCTTATAAAGTTTGCCTGTTTTAACAATGCCAAATGCCGGATAATAGGAAGGAGCTTCGGTTTTAGTATATTTCTCAACAAGATATCTTTTGACATTTTCGATATCGGTGTTCATAGTATTATCTAATTGTAAAAGTTTGCGGGTTACCTCAGGACGAGTGCCACCTGTGCTTTTACGAATTGTATACACATTGCCAAACTCATCTACAAGTGTTTCAAAATCGGGTTGAGTAAGCCACAGCATTGTCAGGAGCGGATTATTGCCCCATGTAGTGCAAACTTGTTTTGAAACATCTTTTAAATCGACGTCGGATTGAGGAATGATTGAAACTTTAATTGGATTGTTTTCCCCTGCAGGGGTTGCTTCTGTTGTTGACATAATAATTAAAATTTAAATTTATGAATAAAGATATAAAATGAATCAATAAAAATTAAAAACACAATTGACAGGTATGTTAAGCAGCTTTGAAAAAAATAATTCATCATCACTAGACATGTCAAGTGGCTCTGAAAAAATTAATTTACTATCACTTGACATGTCAAGTAGCTCTGAAAAAAATATTTCATTATCACTTGACATGTCATGTGGCTCTGAAAAAAGTATTTCATTATCACTTGACATGTCAAGTAGCTCTGAAAAAAATATTTCATCATCACTTGACATGTCGAGTAGCTCTGAAAAAAATATTTTATTATTACTTGACATGTCAAGTGGTTCTGAAAAAAATATTTTGGTATCACTTGACATATTAAATTGCCATGAAATATATCCGACAGTATACGTATCAGTAATGGGAGCAACTATATTATTATTCAAAAAGAATAATGGCTCGAGATCATCTGAAAATGATTCAGACATCTTTAATGATAAATTATAGACAGAATGAAATGGCATGATTTGATGAAATTTTATACAGAACAAAGATATAAATAATTTTTCTGATTCGATATATTTTAATCAGACAAATTCTTCAAAATTATTTGAAATAAAAAATTGAATTGTTCGGAATGCTTTATTTTACAAGAAAAAATCACAAGTATTAATTCGTTGAATAAAGCAAAAAATAAATAGAAATCTTACGGTGATAATTGAGCCTAATTTGCAATAAAAATAGAAGTTTTCTATAATATTTTTCTGATTCTTCCTTTAAAATCAGAAACTTTACCTAAAAACATCTAAACGTATAAATGTCTAAAAAGCTAAACACCTAAACTCCTTTCACCACATTTTTTCAAACGAAGCTTTATCAAATGTTTTGTTGTAGCTGCGGAAAGTACTAAGAGGAGGATTTTTCAACATCAAAGGGTCTTTTTTGCTGAAAAGTCGCGAAAGCAGTGCAATTGGGAACAGAAACAAATAGAAAATCACACTGAGCAATATGTTGGGGACAATAAAACTTAGTAGTCGGCTCAGTTTCATCCAAAGGTAGTCGATTTGACGGCTCAAATAGGCAGAAAAGATGCCAATGGCTCCTATACATAACGAAACGATGATTGCCCAATGGGCTTTGGTGATGAGAAAAACCAATATAAAACCAACGGAGATGATGAGGACGGTTTTTGTGGGATTTGTTTTGGGTGCTTTCATAGCTTGAGTTTAAAAAATGGTGTAAATGAAAGGCGCAATGGCGCTGCTGCCGCCAAAAACGATTAATAATCCGATGAGTAGTAAAATGACTATGACCGGAGCCAGCCAAAATTTTTTACGCTCTTTCATGAAGTGCCAAAGGTCTTTTAAGAAATCCATATTATTTAATTTGTATTGCTAAACAATCATTTTGAGGAAGATGCCTCACGATTTCCTCTGCCATCAATTTGTTGGTGTTGGCATTTGGATGGGGGTCGCCACGAAGGCTATATTTCGGACTATAGGCTATTCGTTGGCTGAGGTC
The DNA here is from genome assembly GCA_037144095.1 of Bacteroidota bacterium. Taxonomy (GTDB): domain Bacteria; phylum Bacteroidota; class Bacteroidia; order Bacteroidales; family CAIXTV01; genus CAIXTV01. Next base: position 2,502 of record JBAWXL010000033.1, on the reverse strand, counting down.
GATATATTTCAAATGTTTTTTATCCAGAAATGTTTTAAAGTGGTCGAGTTCTTCTTTGCTTGCCTGAGGATAGGTGGGATAGAACACCACATAAAAACGGTCGTTGCCAAACTGCTTTGCGTAGATTTGCTTCGATTTTTCGATCATGGCACTCACCAATTCAAAGTGGCGATCTTTCAACTTGATGGGGAAATCTATTTTAAAATACTTGATAATACTGCTTTGATAAATCAGTTCATAGAGCTTCGATACGACATAACGCCCGTCTTTAAACATCCGTTTGCGCACCAAACTGTCGCTCTCAAAAGTGTAATAAGGCGAGGCGCTAAGCCATTGTGTATATCGGTCCATGGTGGCAATGGCACGTTTAATATGATCCCACATAAACACATAAAAAGCCACGCCCTGCTTCTCTTTCACCTGTTTCGAAAGGTCTTCATACTCGAAACGAGCCAACATATGTTGAGTGCCATAGCCCTGATAGGCATAGTTATAAGCGTTATATTGATTAGAATTTTGCTGAAAATAATAGGGGAGGGTTTGATTATCGTTCAAGCCATAGCCAAACGCGATAGAACACCCAAAGAACAGTGCATATTGCTTTCGCGACGAATCGAAATCAGGGGTAATTCGCTTCGCATTATGATCAAAAGAATAATGCACATCGAAAAGGGTGTCGGAAAATTCTGTTTTCACATCATGATAAATGCTGTCGCCATAAGGAACGGTTCCGATGTGCGAAGCGATATGTTCGGGCGGCAGAAATGGCAAGCTGAAATCTTTTCTCTCCTTTGAAGGGAAGCCCAACAAACAAAAACAAACAATTTCTAACAACAAAAGCAGCAAAGCCAACATGCTGATATTGGCCAATATATATCTTTTCTTTTTTACAAAAAAAATAAAAAAAGCCAACAGAACACTTAGGTATGAAAGATAATGCAAAACGGAAACCGCAGGAGGGATGATGCCAATATAAAAGTGCTGAACCAACATTGAAATTGCAAACAACAGCATTCCACTCAATAATAATAAGAAAGGAAGTTTGTTATGTTGATAAAAAGATTTCAAATGGAAACTCACTTTCATTCGCCTAATCCATTTTAAAAGTTTGCATCCATTTCTCCTTGTTCTGCCAATCGGCTTGTTCGGTTTTGCAAAACACCACGTTATGAATAACAAGATAATCCATTTCGGTGCTCATAAAACAACGGTAGGCATCGTGCGGAGTACAAATAATGGGCTCGCCCCTCACATTAAAACTGGTGTTCACCACCAATCCATAACCCGTAAGCTCCTTAAATGCATTAATCAACTGCCAATATCGCGGGTTGGTTTCCTTATGCACCGTTTGAATTCGTGCCGAAAAATCGAGGTGAGTGACAGATTGTATATCGCTTCGGGTATAATACAACTTATCCCAAAGCGGAAGTTCGTTGTAATTTTCAGGAAGTGCATTCCTTCTTTTTTCCTGCACAGGCGCCACAATCAGCATATAGGGGGAAGAAGTTCTCATGTCGAAATATTCTTCCACATCTTCCATCAACACCGATGGGGCAAATGGGCGAAACCCTTCGCGATATTTAATCTTAATGTTAAGTTTCTTTTGCATTTCCAGATTACGCGCATCGCCAATGATGCTTCGGTTTCCCAACGCCCGTGGCCCAAACTCCATCCGCCCCTGGAACCAACCCACCACATTTCCATCGGCAATCTTAGCGGCTATATCCTTTGTTAGCAAATTGAAATCATCGTAGTGAGTATACACTGCCTTCACTTTGCGACACATGAGTTCGATTTCCTTATCAGAGAACTCAGGCCCAAGATAAGCCCCCGACATCTGATCGTTCAGTCCATCAAAAGTTCTTTCTTCATCGAAATACATATGACTTGCCGTGAGTGCAGCACCTAAAGCACCACCCGCATCACCTGCTGCCGGTTGAATATAAATGTTTTTAAAAATTCCTTCTTTCAACAATTTGCCATTCACTACACAATTGAGGGCAACTCCTCCTGCCATACAAAGGTTATCAGAATTGGTCAAACGTTTGGCTTCTAATGCCATTTTAATAACAATTTCTTCCGTAACTCTTTGTATTGCCAATGCCAGATTGCAATGATGTTGTTCAAGCTCAGCTTCAGGTTTGCGCAATGGAAATCCAAAAAGAGCTTCCCACTTCATTTCCTTCACCATCGTCAAACCACTTGCATAATTGAAGAAAGATTGATTAAGCCAAATAGAACCATCTGCTTTAATATCAATCAAATTATCTTTAATGAAATCAATATATTTTGATGTTTGATCCGCATCAGGATTGCCGTATGGCGCCAAGCCCATCAATTTGTATTCACCAGAATTAACCGTAAAACCAAGATAATAAGTGAAGGCACTATAGAGCAAACCCACTGAATGCGGAAAATTCATTTCCTTATGCAGGGTAATTTTGTTTCCTTCGCCATAGCCAATAGAAGCGGTACACCATTCTCCCAAACCATCAATAGTTA
>JBAWXL010000032.1:0-23618 GCA_037144095.1 Bacteroidota bacterium | reverse complement strand
GCAGGAGGATATAGGTACATTGCATAAGTGGTCAATCCACCATTTAGAGTATACACATTATTCCCGCTTACTTCAACAGTGGTACCATAACGCAATCTCATTCCATAAATAGTTGCTCCACCGGCTGCAGTCAAATTGTAAATACTGTTATTTTGAACTATCTTTGTTCCGGCTCCGGTGTTATTATACCAACCAATAATAGTTTGTGTGCCTGTTGAACTTGAATTCAAATTATAAATTTGATTCCCTATCAGATTTTCAGTGCTTGCTGCTCCACTGCCATATAATCCATAAAATGCTGAAGTAGAACTAGTGCTAAGTGGATATATATTTCTAATAGTATCACCATTAAAAGTAACAGTGGTTGGAGCATTATATTGAATTCCATAAAGAGTACCTGAACCATTTCTCGATATATCTTCAATTAAATTCAAATTACAATTAATAGTAGTTGCTGAACCTGCATATATACCTTGTGCTGTTCCAGTGGTAGTAATAAGGTCAATATTTCTTACCTTATTATTATTAATATTAATCGTATTTGAGGAGGCAGAAGAATTATTATAAATAGCAGTAAAAGCACCTGTAGAAGAAGTCAAAGAAATATTAGAAACTACATTAGAGTTTATATTACAAGCTAAAGTTGCTGTTGGCATAGTTTGCATATAAATACCTTGAAAAGCTCCTGCAACAGTTCCGGTTAAAGTTAAACTTCCGGTGCCTGCATTTGAGGCAAAACCGATAGTATTTCCGGTAATCTGAACATCATCTCCATACGTAGCATTAACAAAATATATTCCGGTCATCGTCCCAGTTGCAGTAAATGTTCTGGTCGCAGTTTGGTAAATATCATTATTCGTAATGTTCCAATCTGTATTACCTGTAGTTGCATAAATAGCGGCACAACCGGCGGTTAAGAAGAAATCGTAAATTTCACAATTATTAATGGTAATATTACTATTTGCGATAGCTGAAGAAGAAGTACTTCCCATTCCACATATTCCTTTAGAAGGTAGATTTGTACCTGCAGGACCAATCTTACAATTAGAAATTGTAATGTTATCATTGCCAGTAACAGTGCCTGTATTAATGCATATATTCCCTCCATTTGTTGCAAGGGGGACTGTTGAAGAACCCAATATTGAACAATTTGTTATCATATTATTAGTTGCATCCGCAATAAACTGAATTGTTGAAGTTCCTGCTGTAGCAGCAACACTTAAATTGGAAATAACAAATGAATTCCCACCTGTATTTAAACCGTCAATAGTCACTCTGTCTGCTCCATTAAAATTAATCATTGGAATCCCATCAGCAGTACCTGAAATTGTTCTGGCAGCACCACCACTTGGTAGGATAGTTAATGTATAACCACTTCCGTTTGCTTCAGCCCATTGATTTAATGCATTAGTTCCATCTTCAGTTAGATCTGACGTAACATTGATAATAATATTTCCGGTCACAACACCTGCATTTATAGCAGCAAAGAAACCACCTGTGCGAGTCAATGAAGTATAAGTTTCAGCAGTCCCAACGTTATAAGTTCCTGAATATGCTGCTGTCGTTAAATAAGTATATGGTGTAGTTGGAGGAGTTGAACATGCAGGAGGGTTGGTTGTATAACCACTTGCTCCTATAGCAGGATTAGCAATAGTGTTTTTGGCTGAACTACTATCCTGAGCCACTACATAATAAGAAACAACATCTCCAATTACAGTTGTTGGTGAAAAAGAAAAAGCAAATTGATTTGAACCTATTGAAACCCCGGTTATTGGACTATATGTTCCTGAATTTATTTTATAATAAAGCACTGGCAAGCCAGTTCCACTTTTAGGAACATTTGAAGCATCAGTAATAGTAGCAGTTAAAACAACACTAGCACTTACTAATTGATTACCTAATGGAGTATAGGAAATAACTGGTGCCGATAAATCTAATGGTGTTCCGGCAAATTCATCTGCACCAATATCAGGGGTGTTAACATCTCTTAAATTCCCATCATAATCATCAGTGATAGTAGCAATTGTTGAAGCACCCCCTTCAATTTGAGTAGGAGTGGTAGTATTGATGTGCAAAAATGTTGCAGCAGAGCCCAAAGTACTCACCCATACTGGGTTTTCAGAAATTGAATTAGCATCTCTTGGTGCAATTGTTCCGGCAGTGAAAACTCCGGCTTTATAAGCCGCAAGAGTTTGTGCTGAGCTGGTTCCATCATAATAAATTAATTTGTTGGCTCCGGGAGTACCTGCATAATAGAGGTTATTATTAGAAGTACTTGCATAAGTTGAAAGATTCCCTGCGGCACCGGCACTGCGACGATAAGCACATGTGTAGGAGGTTGTTCCATTTGGAGTTGAAGTATTCACAAAAATATTATTGCGCAGATTAACTGTTGGTGTAGTAGAAGCATATATTGCAGAACTTCCAAAAGCTGCACCAGAACTGGTTGCATTTAGGTTAACTGTATTATAATATATATTGTCCGTTGTACCTCCACTAATATATATACCCACCAAAGGATTAGCCGCATTTGCAGCTGTTGTTCTTAAATCCCCAACCAGATTATTATATATATTATTCGCAGTTCCTGCAGAAATATAAAGCCCATAAACAGTAGGAGCAGCGTTAGTTGTGGATAAATCATAAATCTTGTTTTTAAAAACATTATTTGTTGTACCACCACCTATATTTAATCCATATATAGTAAGACCTCCACTAAGTGAATAAATTTGATTTCCACTTATTTCAGATGTTGATCCATTGGCGAACCTAATACCATAAATTACTCCACTTCCTGCAGCAGTCGAAATACTATAAATCTTATTATTTTGAACTGTTTTTGTTCCAGAACCGGTATTGTTATACCATCCGTAAATTGTTTGTGCTCCTGTTGAACTGGAAGAAATATTATAAACACAATTTCCGATTAAATTCTCTGTTGAAACGGAACTACTTGAATAAAATCCATAAATTGCCGAAGTAGAACTTGTGCTTGTTGAAGATAAATTCCTAATAGTGTCACCATTAAAGGTTACAGAAGTAGGCTGATTATATCTAATCGCATAAAAAGTACCGGCTCCATTACGTGAAATTCCGTCAAGGGTATTTAAATTACAGTTTAGAGTAGTTGCAGAACCAGCATACATTACAGTTGCTGTTCCAGTTGTTGTGATAAGGTTAATATTCTTAATTTGATTATTATTAACATTGATCGTATTTGAAGAAGCAGATGAAGCATTATAAATTCCATTAAAAGTTCCCGAAGAAGAAGTCATGGAAATATTTGTAAGAATATTTGCATTAAGATTACATGTTGCCGAAGCTGTTGACATTGCTTGCATATAGATTCCCTGAAATGCACCGGCAACGGTTCCGGCTAAGGTAAATGTACCGGTTCCGGCATTAGAATTGTAACCTACTGTATTTCCGGTAATTTGAATATTATTTCCATATGTTGAATTCGCAAAGTAAATACCATTCATGGTTCCTGCTGCCGTAAATGTTCTGGTTGCAGTTTGGTATACTTTATTATTTATAATACTCCAATCAGTATTTCCCGTTAATGCATAAATTCCGGCACAACCTCCTGTTAAGAAGAAATCATACAATTCGCAATTATTGATTAGAATATTACTGTTTGCAATAGCTGCTGAAGCAGTGCTCCCATTTGCAAAAATCCCTTTGGAAGGCAAATTTGTACCTGCAGGACCAATTTTGCAATTGGAAACTGTAATACTATCATTTCCAGTGGTGGTTCCTGTACTAAAAAATATATTACCACCATTAGTTGCTAATGGAGCGGTAGATGAGCCTAGAATTGTGCAATTTGTAATCGTATTGTTTGTAGCATCAGCAATAAATTGTATAGTAGAAGTTCCTGCAGTAGCAGCAGTACTCAAGTTAGATATTGTTAAAGCATTCCCTCCTGTATTTAATCCATTAATAGTAACTCTATCTGCACCATTAAAATTGAATAATGGAGCAGCCACAGTTCCTGAAACAGTTCTTGAAACTCCACCACTTGGCTGAATAGTCAGTGTATAGCCACTGCCACCATATTCAATCCATTGATTTAAGGCTGTAGCACCATCTTCAATTGTAATATCACTAATAACCGAAACGTTAAGATTTCCGGATAAACCTGAGGCATTGATAACAGAAAATAGTCCATCTGATTTTGTAAAAGAAGTAAAATCTCCGCCTGTACCAACTGTTACATTTCCGCTTAATGGGAAAGGAACATAGAATGTATTTGAAGTAACAGAGGTTAAACCAGGGGATGTAAAAACTATAGTCGCTCCAACGAAACTTGCACTTGATGCAGTTAAATCAGTAAAAGAAGCTACTCCTGAAATTCCGGCAGCAGAAGTAGTTCCACCTAAAGTCCAGCTTCCAATTCCAACAGCAGCATTAACAGTAGCAGTGCTGGTTGTTTTATTTCCATATTGATCCTGAATATAAACTTCAGGTTGGGTAGCTAACACAGAACCGTTAGTTGCAGGAGGTGCTGGTTGTGTTTTAATTCCTAATTTAGTAGCAACACCTGCGCCTAAATCTTGATTAACCGAAGCATCACCATATCCTGTTGATGAAATAGAAACTAATTTCGTACCCGAACTTGTCAATAAAGCATTAAGCCCACCTGGTTTTAATTGCAAATTTCCGGCAGTTAGTACATAATCAGTGTTTAGAGTCAAAGCTGTTCCACCTATTTTAACTCCGGTAACAGCAGCTCTCCAAACTGCATCATCTGTAAAGGTAATGTTAAATGAACTATCAACGGTAGCGCCAATTGCAGCAACTAGTGTTGGAGAAATTCCATTTGTAATGGTTATATTTGAACCATTGTCTGTTCCGGGAGTTTGAGGTTGACTTCCAACAACTCTCACTCTATAACCTGTTCCTGCAGGTGCTCCTGCTGGAATAGTTGCAGAAATAGTACCTGCAGTGGTACCTGTAAGAGTTCCTATATTAATTGGATTTGCAAAACTACCATTAGCATCCGATAATTGAGCAGTCCATACATTATTATTAAAGAATGTACCTGTGCCTATTGTAAAAGGAACACTTGCAGCTGCACCTGCAGCATATGTATTTCCTGATAAGGCAAGAGTGGTAATTGAATTTTGCGCAGCAGGTAACCATTTCAATGTTATTCCTGTAAAGTTTGTTAAATTGGCAGGTGTTAAGGTAACTGGTGTAGGGCCTTTGGTAAATTGCAAAGAAACATAATCCTCAGTAGTTGGTCCTGCAGGATCATCCCATGCATATTCAAACCAAACTTTATAATTACCATCTGGTACCAAATTGTAAGGAGCACTACCTGTAATGTCATTCCCTATCCAAGGAGTAATTGTAACTGGATCATATGAAGCTAAGGTAGCTCCGGCTGTCGCATCAACAACGCTTAAAGCTGGAGTAGCCGCCCTCCAAATAAGTAAGTGTGAAGATTGACTGGCTGTTAACCTATCTCTTGTTTTTATAAAAGTTCCTGTTGCACTTTCAATCCAGGCAGCAACTACGTGCCTTAATCCATAACTTCCATTATGAGAAACAGGATTTATTGTTAAAGTTAAGGTTCCTGCTGTTTGCCCCCAGCTCTGTCCACTAAAAGGAATGTTGAAAGGGTTTGAAGTAACAGAAGTTAATCCGGTTGAAGTAAATGTAAGTGTCACCATAATATTGGCTGTACTCGTTGCAGTTAAACCTGCAAAAGATGCAGTTCCTGCAATCGCAGTGTCTGCAGTTATTCCACCAAGAGTCCAAACACCTGAACCAATGGCAACATTAACAACAGCAGTACTTGTGGTAGTGTTCCCATATTGATCCTGAATATACACTTCGGGCTGAGTTCCTAATACCGCACCATTAGTCAATGGAGCAGCTGGCTGAGTTTTCATTCCTAACTTGGTTGGAACTCCTGCAGCAATAATTTGAGTTAAGGTGGCATTGTCGTAACCGGTGGCTACTATAGAGATTGATTTAGAGCCTGAAGTAGTAAGCAAAGTATTAAGACCTGCAGGTTTTAATTGTAAGTTGCCTGCAGATAATACATAATCTGTAGGTGATGTTAATGTAGTAGTTCCAATTTTAACAGCAGTTACTGTTGCTCTCCATGCAGCATCATCTGCAAAGGTAATATTTACAGGATTGTCAACGGTTGCACCTACTGAGGCATTAAGTGTTGGCGGTGTAGACGCAACAACAAGAGTCAAATTCGTACCATTGTCAGTACCCACTGAAGCAGGTTGACTTCCAATTACTCTAACTCTATATCCAGTGCCCGGAGCGGTCCCGGCTGGAATGACCGCAGATATTGTACCAGCAGTCGTACCGGTAAGTGTCCCAATAGTTATAGGACTTGCAAAACTTCCTGTTGCATCAGATAATTGAGCAGTCCATGTATTATTATTATAGAATGTACCGGTTCCAAGTGTAAAAGGAACATTGAGTGGGGCGCCGATATAACAAGTTGAACTTGCAATAGCCGAAGTAGTAACAGTGATTTGTGCCGCAGGTGTCCAGGTCAGAGACATTCCTGTGAAGTTAGTTCTATCTGCAGGAGACAAACTAACCCCTGTGGGTCCTTTTGTAAATTGAACAGAAACAGAATCATTTTGATTTGATGGAGTATCATCCCAGGCATATTCAACCCATATTTTATAATCTCCGTCTGGGAGTAAATTATAAGGAGTTGTTCCTGTTATATCATTTGCTGTCCAGGTGAAAGTTAGTGGTGCATAAGCAGCCAATGTTGCTGCTGTTGTAGCATCAATTACACTTTGAGTAGGAGAGGAAGCTTTCCATACCGTTAAATGGCTACTACAATTACCTGCACTGCCATATCTATTCCTGGTTTTAATGAAAGCAGGACTGGTATTTTCTATCCATGCTGCTACAAAATGTCTTAAGGTATAACTCCCACTATGTGAAACGGGATTTACAACAAAAGTCAGTGTTCCTGCTGTTTGAGAATTGGCACTTTCTGAGAAGAAAATCCCAATCATAAAAGCAATAAAAATCAAATGTTTAAATAATTTTTCTTTCATAATTTTTTTAATATTTATACTGTTATAGAATTCACACTTGCTGTTACAGAATTCACAGCAAAAATATATAATTTTAAGAGTTTCAAACAGGTCAGAATTTGAATATTCTAAATTTGAAAATACTTTTATTTTATTTGTTCATAAGACTTTTGAAAATAAGTTTATCTATATTACTGTTTTTAAAACTCTTAAATCTATTAATATTTATTATTTCCCAATTGTAGATTGACATTTATCAAACTATTTATGACATGATTCTAATTATTCGGAAAAATATATCAAGATAATCAGCAAGATATAAAAATCTTTTTATTTTTGCAGCACAACAACTACTAATATAATAAGTAAATCTAATCAAAAATGAAATTAACAAAAACTTTAATAAGTATTATCTTTGTGCTTGGAATTTTTGCATCCAAAAATGTCAATTCCCAAACAGGTGGTACATTATCTTTAAATGTAACTACAATATTTACTGGTGGTTCATGGGGAGCCAAATCCAATTTTGTAGTTTGGATTGAGAATTCAACCGGAACATTTGTAAAAACCAGAGCACTCTACGGTGGAGAAACTGATCACTTAATTCAATGGACATCAAAGACACCTACCCAAAGCACAGTAGATGCAACTGTTGGGGCAACTGCTACAACCAACCCAAAATCATACACTGCTATTTCATGGAATGCAAGTGATTTAACCGGATCAACCCCATTTAATCTTTTACCTGATGGAAATTACACCGTTGGGATGGAATTAGCCTGGTCAAGTTCAATGGTTTTGGGCACAGGAAGACAATATTTCACAGCATCCTTCACTAAAGGACCCGCTCCACAAACAGTAACACCGGCAGATCAAACCAATTTCACAGGAATAACATTGCAATGGACCCCTGCTACGCTTTCAGTAACCACCTCTGCATTATCTTCAAACTCATATTGTTTGGGAACTACCGTTAATGTACCTTTCACGATTGGTTCAGGAACTGTTTTTAACAATAATACCTGGACAGCGCAATTATCAGACGCAACCGGAAGTTTTGCAAGCCCCACAACTATTGGAACTCTTACCAGTGCTGCTGCAGGCACCATTGCTGCCACCATTCCAGCAGGAACCCCTGTTGGGACTGCCTACAGAATTAGAGTAATTGGAAGTCAGCCTAACTCAACCGGAACAGATAATGGCACCAACATCGCCATCACCACAGCTCCAACAGCTCCAACAGTTGGAACAATCACTCAACCAACTTGTACAACTTCGGGAAGTGTTATTTTAAATGGATTACCTGCAACAAGTAGTTGGACAATTAATCCTGGTAATATCAGTGGAACGGGCACCACCGGAACCGTTACAGGACTTTCAGCCGGCACCTATACTTATACAGTGACCAGCGGATGCGTTTCTCCTGCTTCAGCAAATGTTGTAATAAGTGCTCCTCCGGCAAATCTTCCTTCACCTACAGTAGGTACAATTACCCAACCTACCTGTGCTTTAGCTACCGGAAGTGTTGTTTTAAACGGATTGCCTGCAAGTGGTTCATGGACTGTTAACCCGGGCGCTGTTGCAGGAAGTGGAACCAGCACAACTATCTCCGGACTTGCCAGCGGGACTCATAACTTCACAGTATCAAATGCTACCTTATGTCCTTCGGCACCATCTGCTAATGTTGTTATCAATCTTCAACCTGAAACACCAAATGTTGCTGATCAAACTACTTCTGTAATGACAGGAGATGTATTTATTGTTTCTCCAACAGGGGTTCCTGCCGGAACCACCTATTCATGGTCGGCACCGGTTTATACCAACGGTGTTAGCGGAGGAAGCGCTGCAACAGGTCAAACCAGCATTAGTCAAACCTTGAGTCTTGCCACCGGAACCGGAACAGCAACTTACACCGTTACCCCTACTTCAGGAGCTTGTGTTGGAACAGCTTTTACCGTTACCGTTACCGTTACCACAGTTTGCGCTCCCGTTAGCATTGTTTTCCATCCTGCAAACAGCAGTATATGTCAGACTTCAGGAAGTACAACATTTAGTGTTACCGCCACAGGTACTTCACCCTTTGTTTATCAATGGCAATATTACGATGGCACAGCATGGAGCAGTGTAGTCAACGGAACTCCCGCAGGTGCAACCTATACAAACGCTACTACCTCAATTTTAGGAGTTAATGGTATTACAGCTATTGGAAACCCTCAATATCGTTGTCATATTACCAATTGCAGTGGCAATAATAATGCAACTTCAAACAATGTAACTTTAACTGTTAATGCACCTCCACCCACCCCAATGGTGACCACCATCATACAACCTTCATGTAATGTTTCAACTGCAAGTATCGTTATTGATAGTTTACCTACAAGTGGAAGCTGGACAATTAATCCGGGAAATCACACAGGAATTGGCACCAGTACCACTATCATGGGACTTGCCGCAGGGACTTATAACTTTACGGTAACCAATGCTCAGACCTGTACATCAGCTCCAACCCCTAATGTTGTGATCAATGCACAGCCTGCCACCCCTCCTACCCCAACGATTACCTTCAACACCAATGTGCTTCATTCGGATGCCACTACCGGCAATCAATGGTACAATCAAAGTGGAATCATTATTGGAGCCACCGCTCAGGATTTCACAGTGATTAATAATAGTGGTTATTATGACATTGTAACCTTAAACGGATGCAGTTCAGTTCCATCCAATACCATACAAACAAATGTGGGAATCGAATCTATCAATAACATTACAACCATTAGTGTATATCCAAATCCTGTGGCAAACGAATTGACCATTGAAATGAAAGGAAATACCAAACCATTTGGTTTTGAAATATTAAATTCAACCGGCCAGCTTATTTTCAAAGATAATATGACAGAAAAAACGGTGGTGCAAACTACCAACTTTGCAAAAGGAATTTATTTAATTAAACTTGAAAACGGCAAATCATTCGAGTTTAAGAAAATCGTAAAAGAATAAAATCAGGCAATTAGACTGATGGCTTTTAGGCTGTAGGTTATAATTAAAACATCCGGAGTTAGCAATAGCTTCGGATGTTTTTTTTTGCTAATAGTCGACCATGCATCCGTGTTTAAAGTGTCGAATGCCACAAAGGCTCAAAGGCTCTATGATGCACAAAGAAGTATTTTTATAATAGAACTGTTTAGACAATCGCAAAAGATATGTACCGTTAACTTATTTTCACAATTATAATATTTGAAATAATTGTATCTTTGTTGAAAATTATTAGCTATGAAAACAATTACTCTTTCGATTAGTATCATTTTTAGCAAAATCAACTTCTCTCCTATTGAAAACAACTTTAATAAGACTCAAATTTGGAGTGTTCACTATTTGCTTATCCCCTTTTTAGTTATTTGTTTTGTTAATGTTGGACAAGCCCAATTAGATTGTCAGCATATTTTGCCCCTTCATAGTGTGTCTTTTGATTGTGGTCAAACTTCAGTAACTTTACATTCAAATATTTTCAATACAGGAGCTACTACTTCCTATATTGTTGATACGATTCCTTATTCTCCCCCATTGCCATTTACTGCAGGAGATTCCGGCTTTGTAAGCATTGATGATTCTTGGAGTAATATCATCCAGCTTCCTTTTAATTTTTGCTTCTACAGCTATTCATATGACAAATTAGTCATTGGAACAAATGGTCTTATTTCATTTGATATTACAAATGCAGGTGGTTATTGTCCATGGTCGTTCACAGTCGCATGCCCTTCAGCAAGCTTACCGCTAAATTCCATTTTTGGAGTGTATCATGATATTGATATGAGTATTAGCGGAAAAATTCATGATACTGTTTTAGGGAATTCTCCAAATCGAAAGTTTATTGTTAGCTTTAATGAAATACCCATGTTTAGCTATAATTGCAACACCTTGAAAGCTACCCATCAGATTGTGCTTCATGAAGGAACGAATATTATCGATGTTTATATAAAAAACAAACCACTTTGTACTTCATGGAATTCCGGAAAAGCAATAGTTGGAATACAAAATGCAGCAGGTTTACAAGGAATTGCTGCTCCAGGCAGAAACTCAACTCAATGGACAGCTCAGAATGAAGCTTGGAGGTTTACTCCAAACGGACCTCATAACAATACTGTTAATTGGTATCAGGGAACTAATATTATTAGTTCCGAAGATTCTATTACTGTGAGTCCTACAGACACATCAACTTATTATGCAATTGTAGCGTCTTATACTAATTGCAATTCAGATATTAATAATTGCATTGATAGTGTATTGGTAACAAATATGCATTTGTTGCCTCCTACCACTCCTACAATTGGTGCAATTACACCGCCCACTTGCCAAATAGGAACAGGAAGTGTTGTAATAAATAATCTGCCCACAACAACACCATGGTTATTGACAGAAAACCCGGGAGGAAATGTGTTTTCAGGCGCAGGGGATAGTACAATTGTAACTGGTCTTAATCCGGGGACCTATAATTTCTCAGTCAGTACTTCTGCTGCATGCATATCAAGTCTATCAAATGATGTAATAATCAATGCCTATCCTGGAGCACCGCTTAACCCTGTTATCAGTACAATCACACAACCTAATTGCACTGTTTCAACAGGAAGTATAATTTTATCTAATTTACCTGCGTCAGGAGGCTGGACATTGGTAAGATACCCTGATAGTATAACTACCTCAGGAAGTGGTGGGAGCAATAATGTTTCGGGACTTTCTACTGGAACTTATACTTTTGTAGTCATCAATTCTTTGGGATGCACCTCTGCTATTTCAGCTAATGCTGTCATTAATCCTGTGCCGCAAATTCCTCCAAAACCTATTATTTCAATAAGTAATTACCTACTGATTTCCAGTGCAGCTTGGGGCAATCAATGGTATAACCAGAATGGATTAATTAATGGTGCAAACGGTCAAAGTTATCTTGTAACAGCTACCGGCGATTATTTCGACATCGTAACTTTAAATGGATGCAGCTCCGATACTTCGGATATTATTCATATCATTTATAACGATGTTTCGGATGTTAAATCTAAACCAAACATAAATATTTACCCCAACCCTATTGCAGGTGAACTAATCATTGAAGCTGAGGGTAAGAGAGAAATTGAAATTTACAATACATTGGGGCAGATGGTTTATAAAGGAGCTATGCTAAATAAAACTACTGTTTCAACAATAAATTTCCATTCGGGGATTTATTTGATAAAGATTGAAGATAATAAGCGCTTTGAGTTTAGGAAGATTATTAAGGAATAAAATGGTTCTATAACGGATAGAGTGGAAAATCTAAATTAAATTTTGATTGTAAACCATATAGTTCAGGAATATATTTCATCATCATATCAAAACAAAATAAACAGTTCAGACAAAAATTCATCATAAGCAAATAAACCTCTTCTCCTCCCAAAAACCATCTTCCCTCTCCCCCCAAACTCCGAAAACTGACAAAATGGCAGCTTTTTTGTGGGTTTTGGGTCTTTTAGCTCAAAAAATATTCACTTTCCGCCATAGGTGATTTACGCAATGGCAAAAAGTAGTTACTTTTCGCCTCTGCGTAATTACGCAACGACAGAAAGTAATTACTTTTCGGGTCTGCGTAAACCCAAGTTCTGCCAAAGTAATTCTGTGAATTTGACCTGTTCCCATAAGATTTCCAGCCTGAGTAGATGGGTTAATCTGCCAAATAGGTCCCTTATATTTCCAATGAATATTACTATATTGATTTAATGTTTTTGCAGTGTTATTAAAATTATTAGCATAATTATATATAGCATTTGCAGCAATACTGCAATCCCCATGTGGGTAGAGTCTGGGCACCCATATCTTTGCTAATCTGTCATATTCTTTTTGAATACCACTTTTATGTGTTGTATCATTAAGCATGCTTGGATTTAAGGTATAATATTTTGAAATAAAATCATAAAAATTAGAACTTGGCTCATTAGGTAATATTTGTGTTTTTGCATGTAATATTGAAAACACAAAAAAGCTTATTAAAATAATTTTCTTCATATCTTGATTAATTTAATCGTTTGTAAAATATCTTGTTTTTGTTTGATAACTAAAAAATAAATTCCTTGCGGATAATTAGGTATTTCTAATTCAATGGAGCTTGAATTAGAATCATGAATTTTATTAATTTCAAATACTTGTTTTCCAAAAGAATTGTATATCGAAATATTAATTTCTTTATTTGAATATCCACATGGGATAATTAGTTTAACTTTATCATTAAATGGATTTGGAGAAACCATAATATAATTATTATGTTTATTTTCATCAATACCATCATAATAACCCCATTTATATATCATGGCATTTGCTCCAATAGCAAAACCATAGTTTTTATTTAAAAAATGAATTCCTAATAAACCATTTGAATAAAGACAACTGTAAATACTATTAGTACAACTATCAAAAAGACAAACATTCGATCCATTCATAACACCTTCTAAATAATAAAACGAACAACTGTCAATTATTTGAAATGAACGAATAGAATTAGGATAAGCTATAAAAATAGAATCCCAAGTTAAACCATAATTATTTGTTTTCAATATTTCTGAAAAACCATTAATATATCCTGTTTTTGCAGAGGTAAATTGAATATTAGAAAAATACCAATTAAATCCACTGGAAATGTCGACAGTATCCCACGAATTACCTCCATTTAATGTTTTTCTAATTATCGCGGTACTGCCATTATTAGCTGCAATATAACCTGTATCTTTATCAATAAAAAATATAGATGAAATAGCAGCATTAAATGTAGAATCAATAGTCCAATTTATTCCACCATTACTTGATTTCAAAATAATTCCTTTTGGAGCTATTGGTATGGTAGAAGTTGTTTCTCCTCCTACTACCCATAAAGTATCTGAATTAAGAAAGAATAAGTCAAACAACATCATATTACAATTAATTCCAATATTTGTCCAACTTATGCCACTATTGTTTGTTTTAAGAATAGTTCCTTTTGCTCCAATCGCAAATCCAAAACTCTGGTTTATAAAATTCACATATAATAATTCATTACTTGTTCCTGAATTTATAGAATCCCATTGCATCCCACCATTAATAGTTCTTAGTATTAATCCTCCCCATCCCACAGCAATCACAGTATCACTATTTATACAATATACTGCATTAAGTGCCTGAGAAGGGTTAAAGTATTGTTGAACCCATCCAATAGATTTATTTTGGCAATAAGCCATTTCAGAAACAAAGAAAGAGATTAAAATAAAAAGTAAGATTTTTTTCATAACATTAATTTTAAGTTTATAAATTCATTTATTTTCGTGGGCTTTAAACCATTTTGATTTATATCAACATTCTAAATGCCAATAAAATCATATAAAATTACTACATTTGCAAACCTCCTTTCTTTTTAGGCTCATTAAGTACTCGGAAGGTATTTTTCTCCCTATTGAGAAGGAGGTTTTTATTATTATATGTAGTTGATATTATAGAAATCACAAACAAATTATTGTTTTTAAAGCAAATAGAAAAAGGAAAACCATTGTAAATTTTCATTGGTTTGTGTGTTTATTTATAATCATAGCAAAATTATTTCTATAAATTGAAATAGCTTGTAAGATATGTCTGATATTTGCGTAGGAATTGTCTGATATTTTTGTAAGATAATCCTTACATTCCTCTTTGAAGGGCTATTTCTTCATTTCTAATTATTCAATATTAACTGCCTATTCTCAGTTATCTACCTTCCATTCAAACATTCCTCTCTAATTGACACTTACTCCTCCCAAATTTTCACTCAATTCAACACAAATAATTTTCTATTCACTCAAATTTTCATGCTCCAAAATGTCATCATCACGCCCTTATGTGTCATCAACACGCCTTCATAAGTCATCATCACCACATAAAACATGACAAACACGCAATTCACTGTCATAAACACGTCCTTAAAAATTTCAAATCACGCCATTCAGTGTCATCATCCTGCCCTTAAATCTCATCAACACCTCCTTATGAGTCACCAACACGCCCTCAGATATGACAAACACACGCTAAAATAATTCACATCACGTGCTCAGATGTCATCAACACGCACCCATATATCATCAACACAATCTTAAGAGTCATCAACACAGCCCTAAATATGACGTTCACGCACCTTTTTTTCGTAAAACTGACAAATTGTCATTTTCACGCCCTTATGAGTCATCAGCACATCAGCACATCAACATATCAACACATCAGCATATCAGCACATCAGCACATCGATACATCAACATTCCATCCCACCAATAATATCTTGAACTGATTTGAAGTGATTTTTATCAAGATAATCTTCAATTCCTTTAATAATAGAAATCGTTACGGCGGGGTCGATAAAGTTAGCGGTTCCTACCTGTATGGCAGTAGCACCGGCAAGCAAAAATTCGATAGCATCTCTTGCGCTGGAAATGCCCCCCATGCCGATAACAGGTATCTTCACCGCATTGGCAACCTGCCACACCATGCGCAGGGCAACGGGTTTAATGGCGGGTCCCGACAAACCACCCGTAATGGTGGAAAGCAGCGGTCGGCGGCTATCAATGTCAATTGCCATCCCGAGGAGGGTATTGATAAGCGAAACGGCATCGGCGCCTTCGTCTTCAACGCTTTTGGCAATTTCGGCTATGTTGGTCACATTGGGCGAAAGCTTCACGATGAGGGTTTTGCTCCATGCCTGTCGCACGGCTTTGGTAACCGTGGCAGCGGCTGCACAGCTTGTGCCAAATGCCATGCCCCCTTCTTTTACATTAGGGCACGAGATATTCAATTCGATGGCAGGAATGTTTTCTAAATCACTGAGTTTTTCGCAAACTTTCACATAATCTTCCACCAGCGAACCCGAAACATTCACCACGATGTTGGTTTTATAATGCTTGATTCGCGGATAAATATGTTCGGCAAAATAGTCAACCCCTTTGTTTTGTAGCCCCACGGCATTGAGCATACCCGAAGGAGTTTCGGCCATGCGAGGATAGGCATTTCCCTGACGCATTTCGCGTGTGGTGCCTTTCACAACGATTCCACCCAGGGCATCAATATCGATGAAGTCTTCAAACTCGGGTCCATAACCAAAGGTGCCCGAAGCTGTCATCACCGGATTTTTAAGTAACAGATGATGTATGCGAACGCTTAGATCTGCCATTTTAGACGTTTTATATTAAAAACCGGTCCTTCGGTACAAACGCAAACGTTCCCTTCGAGGGTGTCGGTGACGCAACACAAACAACTTCCAATGCCACACGCCATAGTGTTCTCCAACGAAACTTCACAATCTGTGTTATGTTGATTTGCATAGCGGGCAACTGCTTTCATCATGGGTTCGGGTCCACAAGTATAGATTCTGTCCCAAACAGCATTAGTATTAAAAATAGGATGTTGTGTTACGAAGCCTTTCTCTCCGAGGCTGCCATCATCGGTGGTGATGTGAACGTTTCCGTACTTTTTATATTCATCCACTTCCACAATATCGTCTGCCGACCTTCCACCCAATAGGATGTCGCAACGAATGTTTTTCACCAAAAGCTGTTGAGCAAGAAACAACAAAGGCGCCACGCCACATCCTCCACCCACCAATAAGGCATTCTGCACATTTTCTAAGGAGAAGCTATTGCCCAAAGGGAGAATTAAATTCAGAACATCTCCTTTTTTCAGGAAACCTAACTTCTTGCTCCCAATGCCCATTTCTTTGATTAAAAGAAAAAGAACATTTCTTTCGGTATCCACCGAATGAATTGAGAAGGGACGTCGGAGGTAAGTTTGAGGAGAATCTTCCACTTTTGCATTGACAAATTGCCCGGGCAAGATATCAAATAGATACAAATCAGAAGATAGTTCGAGTAAGAACTGAGTTGAACTTAATCGTGTATTCGAAATAACTGTGAAGTTGGTAATAGATTTTTTCACAGCAGATTATTTGATTAAAATTACGATTTACTTCGCTTTATTTTGAGTAGTCGTCTTCTTCATCACAGCCTGTTTGCTCTTGGCTTTAGGAGTTTGCTTACTCAAATTAGTGGTTTTTCGGGGAGCTTTGCCGGCTTGGCCTTCTTTCGAAACAGCCGTTTTTGCTTTATCAGCATTTTCATCTGTAGCAGCTTCACCTTCTACTTCTTCTTCAGTGAATTCAAGAAGATCTTTTTCTTGTAAAAGATTATACCACGAAATGATTTTACGAATATCCGAAACGTACACTCTTTCGGTATCCCAATCAGGAACAATAGCTGTGAAATATTCTTTCAACTCTTTTTCCGGAGATTTGCTATCGAGTATTTTCTTGCCTTCTTCTTTTTCGAAAATAGTTTTAAAAATACCTTTTAAGGGGGTAGATTCCTCCGTAGTATAAACGCTGATGTCTTCAATCGAGCTGATGCGATCGGTAGTGAAAGTAGGAATACGTTTGCCGTCGATAATAGATTCGACAACACCGCCACCTTTTGAAGTAGCGATTAATTTATATAAACCACTTTTCCCAGAAATAGATAAAATCTTTTTATAATCCATAATTCAATATTTATAGTGCAAAAGTATAAAAAACATAATTACCAACACGAAATATTTATTTGATTGCAATAATATTTCATGAAGTTTTTAATTGGAGCATTAATTCGTATAGTTTCTTATAGGTTCCATTAAGTTTTAAAAGCTCATGATGAGTGCCTCTTTCAATGATTTCGCCCTTATCCAACACGATGATTTCGTCGGCATGATAAATGGTACTCAAGCGATGAGCGATCACAATGGATGTGCGATTAATCATAATATTGGCGATAGCCTGACTCACGATTTGTTCCGATTCTGTGTCTAAAGAGGAGGTTGCTTCATCTAAAATCAAGATGGGAGGGTTTTTCAAAATGGCACGGGCAATGCTCACTCTTTGCCTTTGTCCGCCCGATAATTGTGCCCCCCTATCCCCTATTTGGGTGTGATATCCCTTTGGCATTTGCTCAATAAACTCATGTGCATTGGCAATTTTAGCCGCGCTCACCACTTCTTCGTAAGGAATATTTGTTTTCCCAAAAGTGATATTATTGTAAATTGAATCATTAAAAAGGAAAGTTTCTTGCGAAACCAAACCAATAAGTTCTCTTAAATCGGTAATATTTACATCCTGAATCGGAATTCCATCAATAGTGATTTCCCCCGAAATCACATCATAAAATCGCGGAATTAAATCAGTCAGAGTTGACTTTCCTGCTCCCGATGAACCCACCAAAGCTATGGTTTTACCTTTCGGGATGCTCAGTTGAATGTTTTTCAACACCGGTTCGTCCTCATAAGCAAAGGAAACATCATGAAAACAAATTTCTTTTTCGAAAGATTTAATGGGCAAAGCATAGGGCTTCTCGATAATCACCTCCTGTGCATTAAGCAACTCCTCCACTCTTGTGAAAGCAGCTAATCCTTTTCTGATGTTATAAAAAGCGGTAGAAATGGCTTTTGCAGGATTAATAATCTGTGAAAACAACACAAGATAAGTGATGAAAACTTCAGGTTTCAAGCCTGCATTGGAACCCAACACCAAATTACCTCCAAATAATAAAATACCAATCATCACTATGGTTCCCAAAAACTCACTGAGGGGTGAAGATAAATCAGCTTTTCGATATATCTTGATGTTTAGCTTAGTGAAAGCTTCATTTTCTTCCTGATATTTCTGTTCAGCAAAGCGAATAGAATTAAATGCCTTAATGATTTTCAATCCACTGATTGATTCTTCAATCATGGTGAGAAGATTCGATTGCATGATGCGGGCTTTCACCGATTTCCTACGTAAGCTTTTGGAAATAGTAGAAATAATAAGCCCCATCAAAGGCAATAACACGAACACAAACAAAGTAAGCTGATAGCTGATCATCATCAACACTATCAAATAAAATATAATAGAAATAGGGTCTCTCACCAGCGATTGAATTGGACGCATAATAGAGAATTCTATTTCCTGAATGTCATTGATGGTGCGGGTCAGTATATCTCCTTTTTTATGTTCCGAATAATAGCTCAATGGCAAAATCACTATCTTTTCATAGGCTTTGTTTCTGATATCGCGCACCACGCGGTTACGAATAGGAATCATGTAATATAACGATAGATAGGTGAACAGGTTTTTCAGGAAAAACAACACAACAACACCTACGCAAATAAGCACCAAAGCCGATGATTTCCCGTTCAATTTGATGTATTCAGTAAACAAATCGAATAGCTTTGAAATGAAATTGTTGGTAGCAAAATTATTCACCCCAAGCGTATCGCCAATTCCAAACAAAATACTTAAAAAAGGTGCAATCAACACCAAAGAAAACACCGAAAAGCCTGCTGTCAGGATATTCAACAACACATTGAAGGCAATGTTAAGTCGGTACGGCTTTAAGTTTTTAAGAAATTTCAGAAAATCTTTCATTCGTGATGCTTCAGAATATGCCTGTATAATTAAAAGGAGTGATTTGCTTGAGTTCCGTTTTTATATCTTCATTCACATCAAGTCCATCAATAAAAGCTGCCAAAGTTTCCTCATTAATTGCCTTATTGGTGCGAGTAAGCTCTTTCAGCGCCTCATAAGGATTTGGATAAGCTTCCCTACGTAAGATGGTTTGAATTCCTTCAGCCACCACAACCCAGTTATTGGCAAGATCAGCATGAATCTTGTCTTCATTCAGCACCAGCTTGTTCAAACCTCTTGTTAACGAATTCAGCGCAATTAGCGAATGTGCCAAGGGAACCCCAATGTTTCGCAAAACAGTAGAATCGGTAAGGTCACGCTGCAAACGCGAAATGGGGAGTTTCGCAGCAAAATGTTCGCAAATGGCATTGGCATAGCCTAAATTGCCTTCCGCATTTTCAAAATCAATTGGATTCACCTTATGAGGCATGGTCGAAGAGCCCACCTCATCTTTATTGATTTTCTGCTTGAAATAATCCATCGAAATATACATCCAACAATCGCGGCACAAATCAATTAAAATGTTATGAATTCGTTTCAAAGCATCAAAATAAGCTGCCATATTATCGTAAGGCTCAATCTGAGTGGTGACTTGTATGCGGCTAAGCTGCAACACATCTTCCACAAAACCATTCGCAAAATGTTGCCAGTCAACCTCAGGAAAAGCAACTTTGTGCGCATTGAAATTACCCGTTGCTCCTCCAAATTTAGCAGAAAAAGGAACCGCTTTCAACTGTTCATATTGCGACTTGATTCTATTCACAAACACCATCAATTCTTTACCGAGCTTAGTGGGCGAAGCAGCTTGTCCATGGGTATGGGCCAGCATTGGAATGTCAATCCATTGTTCGGCTAAATGCTTCAGCAAGGCAAACAATTTATCGATGGCAGGAAACAACACATCCTCACTCGCTTCCTTCAACAACATTGGGATAGCCGTATTGTTAATGTCCTGCGAAGTCAAGCCAAAATGAATAAAATCTTTATACTCATTCATCCCTATTTCGTCGAATTTTTGTTGCAGAAAATACTCTACCGCTTTCACATCATGGTTGGTCTTCTTTTCAATTTCCTTAACTTTTAGAGCATCTTCAATAGAGAAATTTTCAGTCACCAAATAAAGCAATGTTAATTTTTCGACCGAAACATTATTCAGCATCGGCAACTCCAATTCCACCAAGCGAATGAAGTATTGCACTTCAACATACACCCTGTATTTAATCAAGGCATATTCTGAGAAATAGGCAGATAAAGCATTGGTTACATTACTATAACGACCATCAACCGGCGAAATGGCATATAATGAAGAAATGTCTTTCATGATTTTTTTTCAATTAAATAATAGTTCAAAAGTAATAATAAAATATCAATAAGGATATTTGATAATATTTCCACCTATAATTCTAATGCAAAAACAATATAAGTTAACACAACCCAAGACTGATATTAATCTCATTGAACCATTTAAAAAAATATTTTCACAGGCAACTTTTACATTAATAATTGTGTCTTAAACAAAATTAAACTCTATTAATATGAAAAAACTTAGTATTATTTTCTGTATTGCTTTATTTTCAAGTATTTTCACAAATCTAACTTCAGCTCAAACTTTTTCATCAACAAATGAGCAACAGCTTAATCAAGCACCTCAGGAAAATCAAGATAAGAATTACTCAGTCAATTGGCATTTGAATCCATTTGATTTTAAGCTTTTCATTGAGAATAAAGGACAATTTGACAACGAAATAAAATCAGGAAACAATATTTTGTTTGTAGCAAAAATAGGAAATATCGATGCTTATTTCCATTCAAAAGGAATTACATATCGTTATCAGAAGTTGGGCGATCCGAAATCAAATGCAGAAAAGGAAAAAGAAGAGAAAAATCGAGAGAAAGAAGGAAAAGAAAAGGAAGAAACCGAAATCAATTACCTGAATTTAATTTGGGAAGGAGCAAACCCAAATGCAAC
Source organism: Bacteroidota bacterium (assembly GCA_037144095.1). GTDB lineage: Bacteria > Bacteroidota > Bacteroidia > Bacteroidales > CAIXTV01 > CAIXTV01. The sequence continues at coordinate 2,146 of JBAWXL010000032.1, read as the reverse complement.
AATTACAGCAGAAGATGCTAAGAGTTATTATTATACTTATCCGATTGGCACTGATAAAACAATAAAAGCAAATGTTTTCAGGGAAATAATATATCATGATTTATTTCCGGGAATTGATATTAAATATTTTTTCCCTGAAGGGAAGGAAGGTATTAAATACAATATTATAGCTCATCCGGGAGCAGATGTTTCGAAAGTTAAATTGAAGTATAAAGGAGCCCTTGATCTGTTTTTAAATGAAAAAGGAGAGATTATCGTGAACAGCAAAATGAATACATTTACCGACCACTTTCCAATTTGCAATTATGAAGGAGGAGGTAGTATTGATGTCTCATATTCCTTGAAAAATAAAGTTGAATCATTCTATTTTAAGAAAGCTTATGACAAAAGTAAAACAATAATTATTGACCCTTGGACAACGAATCCTTTATTTGCGGGTGGATATAATGATGCTTATGAAGTTGATTGGGATGACAATGACAATGTGTACGCTTATGGTAGCTGGGGACCTTCGAAGCTCGTAAAATTAAACAGTGCCGGTGTTATTCAATGGACATTTAATGCCACTACAATTAACACTAACACCGACGCTCAATGGGGTGACTTTGCAGTAGACAGAGTTACCGGAACAAGTTATTTAGTAGAAGGTTATAATTCAGGTTTGGCAGGTGGAGCGGGAGCAAGATCGCTTAAAGTAAGAAGTGATGGTACCCTCGCAGCAACTTTTACCGGAAACACCACCTTTGAGGAAATGGATAGAGTGGTGTATTGTCCATGTACCCGTCAGCTCGTTATTGGAGGCGGTGGAACCAATGCAACCAATCAGGCTTGTGTTCTTGATACAAATATGACAGGTTTTGTGCCTCATAATGTATTGGGAGCCGATTTGCCTTATCATGATATTTGGTTAGCAGCAATGGATCCAAGTGGAACATCAGTTTATTTAGGGTCTGCCAATTCATGTTGTAATAATAACACTGCTTATGACGACCGGCTTTTAAAACTTAATGTCCCTACGCTTTCAGCTTCCACTTTTAATAATAACATTCACGCATGGACTTATATGCCTGAAGCTTTGTCCAATTTGTTATATATGACCTGGAGCGGAGTGCCTGCTAATGGTTTTAATGGTTCGGCTGCAAGCAAAAATTTTCTCTATATATACGATGGAGCCGATCTCTTTAAAGTGAATAAAACAACAGGAAACCTTATTGTAAAAAGAGCCGGTGTTGCAAGCACTATGCAAAGTTGGGGAGGATTGGATGTTGATATTTGCGATAACGTATATGTAGGAAGTAATAGTAAAATATCTGTTTTTAATGGAACTACGCTGGCTTCTGCAAGTGCAGCGACCTCTACCATTACTTTACCAAATACAGTTTATGATGTGAAGTTAGGAAGAAACTTTCAAAAGGTTTATGCTTGCGGGCATACTTATGTTTCTTCAGTTACAATAACCGCTCCTCCAGTTACAATATCAAAAGTCGTAACTCAACCCACCTGTGGAAACTGTAATGGCATTGCCACTGCAAATTTATCCACTTGTGGTAACATTGATACAACCGGTGCAACCTATATTTGGAGTAATGGAGCAACAACGCATACCATTACAGGTTTATGTCCGGGGGTCTATTCTGTAACCATAACGCCTGCCGGAACTTGCAGTCATTATTCTGATACGGTTAACCTGACTACCAGCAATGCACTTATTATAAATGCCATATCCGATACAATTTGTCCAGGACAAAGCACAACACTTACTGCAACAGGTGCCACAACATACACCTGGATGCCGGGGAATCTGACCGGTTCATCTGTAACTGTATCTCCAACAAGTACAACAACCTATACGGTTACCGGCGTTTCAAGCAGTTGCACAGCAACTGCTTCCCTTACCGTTACAGTAAATTCCAATTTAAACCTAACGGCAACGGCTTCACCCGCAAGCGTTTGTCCAGGTGGAAACTCCACGCTCACAGCCACGGGTGGAACAACTTACACATGGAGTCCGGGAAACCTCACAGGCACATCTGTCACCGTCAATCCAACTTCAACAACAACGTATACCGTTACCGGAACTTCCAATGGATGCACCGGAACTGCAACGGTTACCGTTACCGTTAATCCAAATTTAAACATTACTGCC
>JBAWXL010000031.1:0-23633 GCA_037144095.1 Bacteroidota bacterium | reverse complement strand
GGGACTTTTGGTTCAAAAACTGGGACTTTTGGTTCAAAAACTGGGACTTTTGGTTCAAAAACTGGGACTTTTGGTTTAAAAACCTAGAACTTTGATTTAAAAACCTGGAACTTTTGAATCGAAATTCCCTGTTTTTAAACCAAAGTTCCCCGATTTGATAATTCATGCTGAATGTTAGGTTATTGACAAATTTTATTTGAATTCGTTGCAAAGAAAAGGATGCGAATATTTCCATAACATTTCAGCAATAATTCTAATTAATGATATAAACACTAACGATTTGACTCCATTCAGTTGCCCCGCCTGCCAGGATATAGCGATGACGAAAATGAACCTGAGTCCCCGGAGTGAATCCTTCCTCAACTTTGGTTGCTTGCAAGCTTGAATCAATAATTTTAATATACCACCCCATAGGATCGGTCAGATCGGTTGTGCACTGCCAATCATTCGAATATGCAACATCTAAAGATTTTGCCTTTAGTTTAACTTTTCCACCCGGCAAAATTTTAACAGTAAAATCTTGAACATTATAGTGAGTGTGAGTTTTAATCGCCATGCCCGCAGCCAATGCAATTTCTTCGGCTTTTGCAATATTTTTATTGCAAACGGTTTGAACATAATTGCGCAGGGTTTTTACATCCAAATGCACTATATTCCATGTGCTTGTTTGCACACTTTCCGAATTTGCCACTTTTGCCTTAACGTTTCCCACAGCATCGTCGAAATCATCAACATGGTCTTTGAAAACTACCATTGTTGGATCGGGAGTTGGGAACCAGGTGCTGGCGCTCATCAGGGTATGTATATTTTTTACATACAGAAGTTTCTCAGGAATTTTTCCGGGAATTTTCAATACTACTTCCACGTATGGAGACCCAACAGACATTAAGATAATTGCTACCATACTTGGCTTTTCGAAATGCCTTTTTTTTCTCCTTATTTTTAAGGGTTTATTGTTTTTATTTTGAGTTTTCATGATTTTTTTTTAAGATTGATTATTAATTTTTCATTTTGTTGTTGATTGTTGGTGCTTTGCTTTTTCGGGGAGGAATCTTATATTCAAAAAGATGAGTCAAACTGAATATTTGCTAATCGTGCTATTACCGTCAAGGCATCGAAGAAACCGCCCCCCTGAAGCGGATGTTTTAAGCATATAACATTTGATTTTTTCATAGCTTACTCTTTATTTTATTTTTTGTTTAATTGAGTTTCTCTTATTTTATTCTCAAAATCTTTTTTTGTTGAAGTTTTGAAAATAATATCTGTAACTCCTATAAGCTTATTAATTGACTCCTCTTTAAATTGCAGAAGGAGGATAATTTTGACTGCTTTCCACCTGGCGATTGCTTTTTTGATGATTTCATCGCATTCCATTTTTTCGATACTAAAGTCTAATAAAATCAAATCGATATCTAATGAAGGTATTTGATCGAGGTAATCACCATTATCCGAATCAAAGACAATTTTGAAGTCATCGATTTGACTTAAAACGGTTTTTAAACTCTTACGATAAATCGTATTTTGCTCTATAATGACAATATTCATTCCTGTGGAAATTTGATGAAGCAAAATTACATCCGAAAAATAGGATAAGTATAAGGGTATTCCTGTATATTGACTAAGGGTATTCCCTTATTTTAACTAAGGGTTTTCCCTTAGATGACGAGGGGAGGGAAGATCAAAGACCCAAGTTTCAAGATTCAAGACCCAATGCAAAAAAACCTAACAAGTTTTGGAAACCTGTTAAGTTTAAATGAGTTGCGTTAGATATGCAAGTATTTGACTACTTTTTTAAAGTTGTCAAATCTACTCCTTGGGACTTGGAATTTGGAATTTGAGACTTGGGTCTTTGAACTTATTCTATGCTGAAGTAGTTGTTTTTCACAGCCCAGATAATCAATTCTGCAGAATTTCGAACATCTGCTTTATGAAGAATATTATTACGATGTGCTTCAACGGTTTTAGCGCTTATGAATAATTTATCGGCTATTTCATGTGTGGTCAAGCCCGTACAAACCCAATTCAACACATCCAATTCACGTGAAGTAAGGCTTTCACTAATTGAGTTTGAATTTACAGTTTGAAATGCAAGCTTCTGCATAATCTCCTGACTGAAATAGTTGCCTCCCGAATACACAGATGTAATGGCTTGATGAAGTTCGTTTTTATTAGATTTTTTTAAGATAAAACCCTTTACTCCAGCGTTAATCATTTGAGTATAATGTGTAGTGTCAGCAAACATTGTGAGGGCAATAATTTTCATATGGGGATGCGCTTCAAGTGCTTTTTGAGTAGTTTCAACGCCATCGATAATGGGCATATTAATATCCATTAACACCACATCAGGAATCGTATGTTGTAAAAACTCAATAAATACACTTCCATTAGAAGTATCGAAAACAACATCAAAATCTTCTATCTGGCATAAAACAAGTCTAAGCCCTTCTCTAAACAGGTCGTGATCGTCAATAATAGCTATTTTAATCATGAAGATAAGTTTTTTAATTCGTGATATGGAATTGAAATTTCAATTGCTACTCCTTTATTAGCAGCACTTTCAAAAGAAATATTGCCTTTCAATGATTTAATTCGGTTTTGAATATTGATTAAACCTAAACCGCTTTTATTATACATTTTTTCTTCTGCCGAAAACCCATTTCCATTGTCTTGATACGAAATATGTAAATTATCGTTTTTGATACATATCTTTATGGTTATTGTTGAAGCACAAGCATGTTTTATTGTATTATTAATCAACTCAGAAATGGTTCGGTAAATAGTCAACTCTTCCTTCAAATCGAAGCGATTAAGCTTTTCAAAACTTGTGTCAAACTGTATGTTTTTACTTATTTTAATATCACTAATAAAGTTTTCCAATGCAGTAATCAAGCCATAATGTTCGAGAATATAGGGGCTAATATTATGCGAAATTCTTGAAGTATCTGAAATTGCATTTTCAATTATGTTTTTAAGTTTTAATTCGATGTCATTTTTGGAAGCAACATTTTTAGCGTCGATATATGCCTGAAAATAAAGCTTTGCGGCTGATAACAGGGGCCCCAACCCGTCGTGCAAATCTGATGCAATTCGCTTTCGTTCGTTTTCTTCCGATTGAAAAATAGCCTCATTCAATTTTTTCACATTTAATTCTTGTCTCTTCAACCTGAAATAAAAGAAACTAAAAACAAAGGCAATGCATAAGAATATAAGGATGATGAAAAGAAATGTCAGTTGCCTTTTATGAAACTCATTCTTTTGTTTTTCTTCTTTAATTTTTTGTTCCTTAGCTAATAAATCATACTTGGCTGATTGTTCATTGATTTGAGCACTAATCCTGTCAATATAGAAATTAGCCTGAAGATTATAAACTATAGTTAAAATGTCGAGGGCATCTTTATAATTTTCAGTGAGCGTGTATATATGTGTAAATTGCTGATATATGCGAATGAAAAGGTTCCTGTTTTCTTCAATAGTACAAAGATTAGACGCTTCCTCAATAACTTGAAGAGCAAGATCATATTTTTTTAAACCAACATAAATATTACTTTGGTTTATTAAAGCGTTCATAGCGTTATAAATAAGCCCGGCTTCTTTGAAATTCTTTACTGCTTCAATAGACAATTCAAGTGCTTTATCATACTTTTTTTTTCGACTGAGTTGAGCACTTAATTCATTTTGGGATAAAGCGAGATTTGAAAAGCTATTGATTTTTTTAGATAAAGAAATGCAAAGTTCAGAATATTTCACAACCGAATCAGGGGTGTTGGATTTGTTATTTCCCCATTCGTTATACAGGGCAGCCAGACGGTTGTATGCAAAAGCTCTGTTTACATCTGAAATATTAATTTTACTGAACAATATTTCATTTAGCATTTCAACTCCTTTTTTATATTCTTGTTTTTGTCTGTAAGCTTCACAAAGATTAATCTTGCTGTAGACCGCTTTCTCTGACCCTGTTGCCAATGTATCAAGAGCTTTCATTAGTAAAGAAATCGCTTTATCTGGCATAGATCTTTCAAGATATTTACAGGCGGAATAAAGGAGTGCATCCGTGTGATTAAGAGAATCGGGTGCTGTAAACATTCTTTTTTCAAGTGCTTTAACTGCTAAAGAATCGGTATTAATAATTGTCAGTCGTAAATAATTGGTTTTAGCTTTAAGAACAAGTGAATATTGCTGTTGATTAGACTCTAGTTTCTTTAGGCAAAGTTTTGCAATGCTCAAATTTGAATAAACAGCGCTAAGCCCTTTGTTATAAATACTATCAAATTCCGCTTCAGTTCGTTGACTGTAAACATTCTCATTAAGTAAAATGCAGCATACAAATCCTATAATATATAATGACTTAATCTTGTGGTTTACAACTGAAGAAATCATTCTTTTAAAGTGAAAATAGTTTGCTTTCATCACATTTGATGATTCGTTAATTTAAATTGAAATTCGAATTTAAAATTAAACTAATTGTTGATTCGATTTTAATGATTAGAATAACATTTAGCTTTTAATAATCAATCAGCTAAAATACACTTTTTTACAATAATACAATATATTCATAAAATCATACTATCTTTAAAGACGCTAATATCATTTAACCCCATAAGCTCAACACACCTATTAACCCAATAACTTATTAACCCAATAACTAACAACTTACTTGCAATATTTTTCCAATTGTTTTTCGGCCACTACAGTGCCAAGCGACAAGGCTTTCTTCATATCGTCGCAACCTTCAGCCTTATTTCCGCTTTCGCATTTGGCAATGCCTCGGTTCAGAAAAGTGGGTCCGTAGTTGGGCGAAAGCTTGATGGCATTGTTATAATCCGAAATGGCATCAGCATATTTACCCATCATCATCAGACTGTTGCCCCGATAAGCCCATGCTTCAGTGAACTTTTGTCTCTGCTGAATCACCTTAGAATAGTCCTGATAGGCTTCAGAATAGTTCTGCATACGAAAACGCGTGTTCGCACGATTGAACCAAATGTTTTCATCATGTGGATTGATTGAAATGGCGCGGTTATAATCTTCAATAGCTTGCGGAAAGTTGCCTAATGCCGCATGAATGTTGGCGCGATTATAATACAATTGATCATCATCTTTTGATTGTTTTTCGGCAATGTTCAAATCGTTCAGCGCATCCGTATACTTGAGTTGTTTGAAATAAATGTTTGAACGAATACCTAAAGATTTTGCATTATTAGGCAAGATACTTATCGAATGATTGATGTCGTTTAAAGCCGAATCTAACTGATTGATTTTAACAAGCAAGTTTGCGCGGTTCATATAAGCTTCAGCCGAGTTGGGATTGATGAGAATTGTTTTCGTGTAATCGAGATAAGCGCTATCAGCTTTGCCCATCATATCGTAAATATATCCACGGTTCAAGAAAGCCTCAAAATAGAGCGGATTAAGCTGAATCGCTTTATTATAATCGGGCAAGGCATTTGCATATTGCTTTTCGTCGCGATAGGCATTGCCACGGTTGATGAGTGCCGGAATGGCATCAGGATAGCTTGATAAAGCATTATTCCACAAATTGATGCTGTTTTTCCAAACTCCGGTTCTTTCTCTTGAAATCAGGGATGTAAGTAACACAAAAAACAACACACATACTAATGAAAAGCGTTTAAGATTTTCTTTTTTAATGAGGTTGATACCCAAAGCAATTAAAAAGAAAATACCAATGGAGGAGAGATACATATAGCGGTCAGCCATTACGTAAGGGCCTTTAGGGATGTCGAAAAACTTCAGCACCATCACAATATTTACAAAGAAAAATGCTGCACCAAATGCGAACTTTTTTGATTTAATAGAGAAATAAATCAAATTTGAAAGGAGGAAAATGCTTGCAATAATATAAAAGATATAAATGCCTGAAAGGTCTGGCGAGCTTTGATAAGGATATAATGCCGAAAGGTGCAGGGGAACAAAAAGTTTCACAATATAGCTTACAAGAGCAAATGAAGAATAAGCAAAACGATCGTAAAGACTAAGATGGGTGGCAGGACTGTCGCTTGCTTGCTGGGCAAATAGAGTTAATACTGCAAAAATCAAAGCAAGAACTACGTAGGGACCCTTTCGAATAAGGTTTTTTTTGGAAAAAGGCTTAATGTCAAAATAATAATCCACCGCAAAAAACAACATAACCAAAACAATTGCTTGTGTTTTGGCAAGCACTGACAGAATAAATAAAACGAGTGCGAAATAGTAATATTTATTTTTTCCGAGCTTAATGTGTTTGATATAATAAAACAAAGATGCAAGGTAGAAAAATGCGAACAATAGCGTTTTACGCTCCGAAATCCATGCCACACTCTCCACCTGATCAGGATGAATAGCAAAAAGCAAGCTCACAACGATTGCGATGAGAAGATTCTCAGTCAACAACATTAGCAAAGCAAACACTAAGGTAACATTGAATAAATGAAGCAAGAGATTTCCCAAATGGTATACAAAAGGGGAGTTCCCGCCAATGGCATAATCCACAGCCAATGAAATCCAGGTCAATGGATGATAATGCCCATTATGGAAAGAAAAGAAAAAAGCTTTCCAGTTTTCAATTCCAAAGCCCCTGATGAAAACATTTTTAGTTACGTAGGAAGGATCATCCCAGTTGGTAAATCCGTTGAAAAGCGAGGGGAAAAACACAATCAAGCAAAAGACCAGAATTCCGGTCAGGCTTAATATTTGCGTCCGTGTCCATTTCATAAGAAATCGAGGGTCATTTGTTGAATATCCTTTGGATTGATTGGCTTAATCTGATTTTGATCATCTTCGTCCACTATTAGTTTAGGATTAATTGAAAACGAAACCGGTTCATCTGATGGTTCAACAATATCGCTTTCCATTTCCTCCACTTCCGGTTCTTCTTCTTTAGGTTCGTCATAAGGTAAAGCATCAATCAAAGTAACCTTTTGAATAGAATCAAAAGGAATGCGCTTTCCCCTTGCTTTTTGATTCATGATCTCAACAAAATCAAAAAGATTAATGATTTCTGATTTTTTCTCCTGAGTTTTGCCAAACAAATAATCAACTTCTATACGAGGCAAATAATCAGAAGTTATACAAATGAGCTCCGATCCGGTTTCAATTCCCACCACATCAAGCTTTTTGTCGGAAGGTTCAGGAAGGAAACGCTTCACGAAATACTTTGAGGCTTTGGTGTCCTTATAAACGAAAGAATATGGTTTTGAAGGGTTGAATTTTTCAATAATACGCATATCCTCATCGAAATGAGCATTGAGGTCGAAATTATAAAATCTCATATATGCTTTATCAGCGAAGGTGATGATTTTATCATTTCCTTCAAAAGCACCTAAATGTTTGCCTCTTCCATCAGAATTAAGACGCAATACCGTATCATCAAACCAAATGTCGCGAGCTGCAAGTGTGGATACACCTGCATCCTTAAGCTCTATTCTCCTAACTGCGTTGCGGGTTAAGATATTCCCCATCGAGCTACGACCTTTGATTTCTATTGAACTAAAACTAAACTCAAAAGTCAATTTCTTAAGTTTGGGTTTTGGTTTTAGGTCAACCTTTACGATCTCCGCTTCTCCGTTTGGATTAGCAGTAAAATATAATACTCGGCTCCCTTTCGTCCCTTTGGTAAGAACGTATTCTTTGTCGCGGGTCACGCCTAAAACAGCAAAACGTTTCACCATGATGTTACCCTGAACACCATCCTGATAAATCATATTATAAATGGTGCGTTCATCATTCTTTTTAAATATGTCTACATGCAGAATGTTTTCGCCCACAAATACCTTGTCTTCCACTTTTGTAACTTTGAAAGTACCGTCTGACCTGAAGGTTATGATATCATCAATATCGGAACAGTCACATACAAATTCATCTTTTTTCAATCCTATGCCGATAAAACCTTCAGCACGGTTTACATAAAGTTTTTGATTGGCAGCTGCCACCATAGTGGCTTCTATATTTTCGAAGTTCCTTATTTCTGTGCGGCGATCACGGTTTTTCCCGTATTTCTTTTTAATCTGTTTAAAATAATTGATTACAAAATCAATCAAGTTGTCAAGATGATTATTCACTTCATCAATTTCGTCCTCAATATTTTTGATTAATTCATCAGCTTTAAAACTGTCGAATTTCGAAATACGTTTAATTTTAATTTCAGTTAAACGAACAATATCATCGGTGGTGATTTCTCTCCTAAACAAGGGCTTAAATGGGGTCAAACCAAGGTCGATATTTTCAATCACAGCTTCCCATGTTTCGCATTCTTCAATATCACGATAAATACGATTTTCGATAAAGATTTTTTCCAGTGAAGAGAAATGCCAGTTTTCTTCTAATTCTGCTTTACGTATTAGGAGTTCCTGTTGTAAAAGGTCTACTGTGTTCTGAGTGGAAATTTCCAACACCTCATTAACCGAAATAAAACGCGGTTTCCCGTCATGTATAACGCAACAATTGGGAGAAATAGATATTTCGCAGTCAGTAAAAGCATACAGAGCATCCATTGTGGTATCAGGAGAAACTCCTGGCATCAGATGAACTAATATCTCCACATTTTGTGAAGTATTATCATCAATCTTGCGGATTTTTATTTTGCCTTTATCATTTGCCGTAATGATGGTTTCTATCAAAGAAGAAGTGGTGGTACCAAATGGAATTTCAGAAATCAGTAAAGTCTTTTTATCGATTTGTGAAATCTTAGCCCGCAAACGAACTTTTCCGCCTCTTTGCCCATAATTATACTTTGTCGCATCCATCAAACCCCCGGTCAGGAAGTCAGGAAGTATTTCAAATTCTTTTTTCTCCAGAATATTGATAGAAGCATCTATCAGTTCGTTGAAATTGTGAGACAAGATTTTTGATGAAAGTCCAACGGCTATCCCTTCAACCCCCTGTGCTAATAATAAAGGGAATTTGACAGGCAATGCAACGGGTTCCTTGTTTCTTCCATCATAAGATAATTTCCATTCAGTGGTTTTTGGATTAAATACCACTTCATTTGCAAACTTTGATAATCGGGCTTCAATATATCGAGGAGCAGCAGCGCTGTCACCAGTGTGAATATTACCCCAATTCCCCTGCATATCAATCAGTATTTCTTTTTGCCCTAATTGTACAAGCGCATCACCAATAGATGCATCCCCATGAGGATGATATTTCATCGTATGACCAATGATGTTGGCAACTTTATTATATCTGCCATCATCAAGTTCATCCATTGCGTGAAGTATGCGCCGATGAACTGGTTTAAGCCCATCTTTCACATCCGGTACAGCTCTTTCTAAAATAACATAGGAAGCATAATCAAGAAACCAGTTCTGATACATCCCAGACAAATGAATAGTTTGCTGGAGCGAACCGGCTTCTAACTCGGTATACTCACCATTCTCATCACCGTTAAGGAGAGAATCATTTATTTCATTTTCATCTTCGGGGCACATATAAACTCATCAAAATTATCAAGTGTGCAAAAGTAATAAAAGCAAAGCTTATGAAAGCGAAATTTAAAGATTTTTATCAACCTTTATTTTATAGCTCTGAGTTGATGAATTATTTTTTCAGGATTAAGAGAAGAAAATACTGTATTTCCGGCAACAAGCACATCAACTCCAAGAGCTACCAATTCTTTGGCATTTGATAAATTCACTCCACCATCTACTTCTATAAGTGTATCTGAACCACATTCTAAAATGATTTCCTGCAGCTTTAGTATTTTATTATAGGTGTTTTCGATGAATTTTTGACCACCAAAACCAGGATTCACTGACATAATTAACACGAGGTCTATATCTGCTAAAATGTCTTCGAGAAGATGAACAGGAGTATGAGGATTAATAGCTACTCCTGCTTTCATTCCATTATCCTTTATTTCTTGAATAACTCTATGTAGATGATTGCAAGCTTCATAATGAACTGTAAGGACATCAGCTCCGGCATCTTTAAACTGACTTATATATCGCTCAGGTTGAACAATCATAAGATGCACATCAAGTGTTTTTTCTGATAATGCTTTGACCGTTTTAATTATTTCAAACCCAAAAGTAATATTAGGTACAAAAACACCATCCATCACATCGAAATGCAACCAATCTGCTTCAGAGCGGTTTAATATTTCTATTTCAGAAGATAGTTTGGCGAAATTGGCGGATAGGAGAGAAGGAGCGATAAGTGCTGACATATAATTTTGTTTTTACAAAAATAGATAAAAAGCATGAACCTGATCATGTTTAAAATAAAACAGGAGAAAATATCTAAATATTTTCTCCTGCATAACAGGCTAAAAGCCTAAAAGTATTCAAGCTTTAGCCTAAATATGGTTTTAAATTCTTACAGCGTGCGTTATTCTTAAGCTTCTTTAAAGATTTCTCTTTTATTTGTCTAACACGTTCACGGGTTAAATCGAATTTTTCAGCAATTTCTTCTAATGTTAATTGAGGTAAATGGTTTAAGCCATAAAAATGACGTAGAATTTGAGATTCTCGTGTCGTAAGTGTACTAATTGCTCTTTCAATTTCGCTTTTTAATGAATCAAGCATGAGTTTCGATTCGGGTGTGAGCGAATCGTCATTCTTCAGCAAATCATACATATTAATATCCTCATCCTGAACCAATGGAGCATCCATAGATACATGCTTACTCGAATTCTTTATTGAATCCATCACTTCCTGTATCGGAAGATCAAGAATAAGAGAAATTTCTTCAGCATTGGGCTCGCGTTGCAATTCCTGTTCGAGTTGCGAATAGGCTTTTTTGATTTTATTAATACTGGTAATCTTATTCAAGGGCAGCCGAACTATTCGAGATTGCTCAGCAATAGCTTGCATAATCGATTGTCTTATCCACCAAACTGCATACGAAATAAATTTAAAACCTCTGGTTTCATCAAATCGCTGGGCAGCTTTTATCAAACCCATGTTGCCTTCATTGATTAAATCGGGAAGGCTAAGTCCATAATTTTGATATTGCTTCGAAACTGAAATAACAAAACGTAGATTTGCTCGTGTAAGTTTGTCTAACGCTTTGCTATCGCCTTGCCGGATACGCTGCGAAAGAAGAACTTCTTCTTCTGCAGTAATAAGCTGTTCTCTCGAAACTTCCTGCAAATATTTTTCAAATGCAGGAGTATCGCGATTGGTTAGCTGGCGGGATATTTTTAATTGCCTCATTAATTGGAGTTCATTCGAGAGTTATTTTACGCGAAAGTCTTTCAAAGGTTACAATAAATTATTCGGTACGTTCCGGACGTGGAAGCAAAACTTTACGGGAGAGCTTTAACTTTCCGGTTTTTTTATCCACTTCAATAAGTTTCACTTGTATTTTATCTCCAACTTTCAGCACCGATTCTACATCTTTCAGATGAGTCCAATCAATTTCCGAAATATGCAAGAGTCCGTCTTTACCGGGGAGAATTTCAACAAAAGCACCAAATGCCTGTATGTTTTTCACTACACCATCATACACTTGTCCAACTTCAGGAACAGTGGTAATGGCTTTAATTTTTCTAATCACGGCATCAATCGAATCTTTGTTGCTCGATGCAATGTCAATCATTCCAAATTCACCCACTTCTTCAATCACAATAACTGAACCGGTTTCGCGTTGCATTTCCTGAATGATTTTACCACCGGGTCCTATAATTGCACCAATAAATTCCTTAGGAATGGTCATTTTTACAATTCTTGGAACATGAGGTTTATAATCTTCGCGAGGTTGTTGAATAGTCTTTTCCATTTCACCTAAAATATGCAACCTGCCTCTTTTTGCTTGTGCTAAAGCCTCAGCTAAAACTTCATAAGAAAGTCCGTCCACTTTGATGTCCATCTGACAAGCAGTGATACCATCCTTGGTTCCGGTTACTTTAAAGTCCATATCTCCTAAGTGATCTTCATCTCCTAAAATATCAGAAAGAATTGCATAACGGTTGGTTTTGGTGTCGGCAATCAAACCCATAGCAATACCGGAAACTGGTTTCAGAATTTTAATTCCTGCATCCATCAAAGCCAAAGTTCCTGCACATACGGTTGCCATAGAGGAAGAACCATTCGATTCAAGAATATCTGAAACAATTCTTACAGTATAAGGATTGTCTTCTCCTTTAGGTAGTACAAACTTCAAAGCTCTTAAAGCTAAATTTCCGTGTCCAACTTCGCGGCGACTGGTTCCACGGTTTGCTTTTACTTCACCTGTCGAAAATGCAGGGAAATTGTAATGTAAAATAAAATTGCTTTTCCCTTCAATAAAAGCTCCATCAATGATTTGTTCATCAAGGCGGGTGCCCAAAGTTACTGTTGTCAGCGATTGTGTTTCCCCACGGGTGAAAATGGCTGAACCATGCGCTGTAGGCAAATAATCAACTTCCGACCAAATAGGTCTGATTTGTTCGGTCTGGCGACCATCCAAGCGAATTCTTTTATCTAATACCACATTGCGTACGGCATCTTTTTCAACTTCATGAAAATAAAGATTGATAAGAAACTTATTCGCATCGCGATCTTCTTCAGCTAAAGTTTCAACAAAACCTTCTTTCACAGCTTCGAAAGCTTCAGTGCGTTCGTGTTTTCCTGTTGAATTGGAAGCAATCTCATATATTTTATTGTAGCAATAATCAATCAATTGCTTTTTGAGTTCTTCGTTGTGATTTTCGTGGCAATATTCCCTTTTCTTACCAGCTTTTTCAACCATAGCAGCCAATTCAATCTGAGCCTGACACTGAATTTTAATAGCATCATGAGCACATTTTAAAGCGATGAGTATGTCGTCTTCCGAAACTTCTTTAAGTTCGCCTTCCACCATCATAATGTTATCCATAGTGGCAGCCACCATAATATCAATGTCAGCCGTAGCCAGCAGGTCGAAGCCCGGGTTTACAATATATTCACCATTGATGCGGGCAACACGCACTTCCGAAACAGGTCCCTGGAAAGGAACATCCGAAACTGCTAAGGCAGAAGAAGCTGCCAAACATGCCAAGGAATCGGGCATATTCACTTTATCCCCCGAAATAAGGGTAATCAACACTTGTGTTTCTGCATGAAAATCGCCGGGGAAAAGAGGACGTAATGCACGGTCCACTAAACGCGAAATAAGTATTTCATATTCTGATAAGCGGGCTTCTCTTTTGAAAAAACCACCCGGAAACCGTCCAACAGCAGCATATTTTTCTTGATATTCAACCGTCAAAGGCATAAAATCGCTATTTTCCACTGCCTCTTTTTTTGCTACCACAGTGGCGAGCAACATTGTGTCGCCCATTTTCACCACCACTGAACCATCAGCCTGTTTTGCCAACTTGCCGGTTTCAATGCTAATGGTGGTGCCATCAGCCATTTGAAAGCTTTTTGTAATTCCAATCATTTTAATTTGTTTTAAATACAAAAAAAGGCAATTCTGCAAATTGCCCCTTTATGTGATAATATTAAGTTTTTATTATTTTCTGATGCCTAATTTCTTGATAATTGCACGATAACGTTCAATTTCTGTTTCCTTTAAATAATCGAGCAATTTTCTGCGTTTACTTACCAAACGAACCAGTGAACGTTCAGTGAAAACATCTTTTTTATTAACCTTTAAGTGCTCTGTCAGGTGTTTTACACGAAAGGTGAACATGGCGATTTGGCCCTCAGACGAACCGGTGTCGAATTCTGATTTCCCGAATTCTTTAAAAAACTCTTTTTTCTTTTCTGATGTTAAATACATTATTTCTTCTATTTTTTACGGTTTGCAAAGATATACATTTTTGATTTCCTATTACATTTATTTAAATTATTTTTTCTTGAGACGCTGATTTGTGTTTCGGAAATGGGTTTTAGTAGCATGGTTTTAAATGTATCAGCTTTCTTTTGCCGAATTCATACTTTATTTGCAAAATTACAATATTAATTTTAATAGCTTTATAAAACAATTTCATCTGGATTAGAAGCTAAATTGATAATCCATTACAAGCTGAATATTACTTCAAACTAACAAAGGACGAACATTAAATATTAAAACTAACAGGTTTTACGAATATTTTTTATTTTTGTTCGCAAAATTACATTTGTCTGTTACCAGCCTAATGTGTATACAAATAATTCCAACAAGTTTAATTACAAACAATTTTAATATTCGATTAAAAATATAGAACATGAAATCGCAGGTAGAAAAAATCAAACAGAAAGAAGAGTTTTTCAAGCAGATAGTACAAGAAATGAAGACTGAAGAAAGATTCGTAAACTACTTTAAGCAATTTGATTCTCCAATTGTTGAAACCTTTATTAAAAGCTATGCTCAACAGAAAGTGCAATGGTACGAATTGGCAGAGCATTTAAATGACTGGAAAAATTCTAAGCAAGATGAATGGATGGAAGCTTGTTTTGAAGCTTTATGTCAGATTCAGCACAAGAAACTTTTCAATGCGCAATGTCTTTGGCGTGCCGAAAAAACGAAGCTTGAAGCAATCGAAATTTGTATGGATTTCCTTTATTGGGAACATAATATTTTGTGGTGTCCTGCAATTAAGCTCGTTGAGCAGCATGAAATTGATTTCTATCTTCAATTTCTAAAAGAAACTCCCCTTGATAAAAAGTTTGATGAGGTTTATCAATTGCAGGATTATGATCAAATCAAACGATCGTTTTTAAAAGAAATAGAAGAAAAATATTCATCATATATTCCCTGGTATGAATATTATGACCGCGAATTCGGCACTTATGAGTTATTAAATCTTCCCGATATAAGAGGCGAAAAAGAGGATGTGTATCTGCATCTATCTTTTGGGGAAGAAAGACGTATAAGAGAGGAGTTAGAATCAAAAAAAGAAAAAATTCAGGATAATAGAAAACCTCTGACATATTATGAAAATAATTTCGTGGATAACTTCATCAAAGAAAATGAGAGCAAAGAGTTTTATCGCCAATACCAAGCCAAAAAAAGCTGGATGCATAAAAACGAGGAGAATGAAGATGCACTTATGTGCATCTCAGAGCTTGATAAAATTCCCCAAAAGTATTTACCCATGGTAAGCGCCGATAAATGGCAAACCGCCGTTGAATACACCTGGGAAAAATACCGTCGCGATATGCTCATCGAATTTATGCCTCAGGCGTATCAATTATATCTCAAACATGCACCCAAAAAATGGGATTACCCGGGCTTTAAAGAGTTTAACCCCGGAGTTGACCTCCCAAAAAGATATCGCGAAATGATTATAAAAGGTAGACAAATGAAAAACGAAACTCCCGATTTAAACTTTTAATGAATATGGAAAATAACGAACAAGCCCAAAGCCCCTACGATAAAGAATTGAAAAGAGCGCAGTGGCGCGAAGAAATGAAAGTAAAATGTAGAACCGAAATAGAAAACAATCCCAATGTAAAAAAGCTTTACGAAGAATACCGCCCTGACTCTATCGCTTATTTTATTGATCATTATGTGCAAGAAAAACTATCTGTACTCGAACATGGAGCTAATTATGTTGAATGGGAAGAAAATGCACAATTAGAATGGGTCGACAAGGCTTTCGATTGCTTGAAAGAAATACAACAAAAGAAACTCTTCGATTTACAATGTCAGTGGAGAGCCGAAAAAATTCAGTTGCCGGGCGTCGAAATCTGTTTCGATTTAAAGTTATGGGAACGTAATATCATCAATTGTCCGCTCATTCCCCCTGTGAGCATCGACGAACTTGACCTATATGAAAAATATCTCCGCAGCGACAACTATCAGACCATTGGTTTTTATTTATGGGAATTTTGGCAGGATTATGATAAAATTATTGAAGCAGCCAACAGCGATGAAGCCGATGAAAGTTTTCCCGAATGGTACGATTTCTACAACCAAAACAAAGGAACAGGTGTGTATCTGCTTTATCCTAATATCCGGGGCGAAAAAGAAAAGTTCTATGTTGATTTAGTTATTAAGAAGCATCAAATAACCAATAAAGAAGAAATTAAGAAGCAAGAAAAGCTGGATAAAGAAACTCAACTGAAATTTGAAAGGAATATTCAGTTGAATGTTTTTGATAAAGATTTCATGAAATGGTTTATCGCGACCTTCGAAGATAAACTCACCCGCGAAAACGCCGAATTTGCAGGGGCTGCTTTTAAAGCTTTCGATCACGATGATATGATGGAAGTTGAAGAACTACTCGAAAACATACAAGAAGCCGTGCCCATACCCGAAGGTCTGCATTGGAAGGATGCCCTCTACTATACCATTGCCATCTATCAGAAAATGAAAACCGCTGAAGCCCTGCCCATAGCCTACGAAAAATACTGCATGCACATCAATGCCTCCATTCCTTTCGAAAATGAATTTGACGATTTTAAAGGACAACTACAAAGCCTGCGTACCACTTTTGCCAATCAAATTATCGAAGGAAGATTATTGAATGGAGAGCCGGGGGATTTGAATTTTTAAAATGGATACTTTTTTTGGCTGGGATATAGTAAACAACCTAGCAAATGTTACAAAAACAGAATGACGAAGGAAAACTTTCGCCGAACGTTATCGCTAAATCTACTATACAAAGGGGTTTAATAATTTTTCTATTAATTCATACACCTGTGTGCAGGGATTATGCATAGCATACCTTTCATCAGTAAAATTGGCAGTTAATCTTTTAGCCCATTCAATTGCTTGGGTCTGGTTACCAAAAGTTTTTAACAAAGAATATGTTTCTATTGCGTTTTTCTTATATCTGTATTGCTCATCACCTGATGTTCTTTGTATTTCCCTTTCAAGAAATGCCTTGTAATCATCTCTATTCATGGCATGATTGACAAATTGAAAATGCAGTAAAAACCATAGTTCAAAGGCTTCGTTAGACCATGCACATTTTATATTATTTGCATTTGCTTTGATGATGGCACCATTAAAATTTTCCGGGGGAAAACTGTTTTTATCAAACACAGCCCAAACATAATCATATTTCCTGTTTGATTTATCACGCATAGCAATGGTATGATTAATCAAACCAATTGTATTACGCCCTGTGCCTTCAATTTTCAGGTCAATTATTCCCACAGGCAGTTCTTTTTTTATTGCCTCAAAATAATTAGGTTCTGTCTTTTCACCTTCGCATACAATCAAGTAATACAAACGAAAATTTCGATTGTCAATTGAGCGTTTCTTTTCATCTCGTTGAAAACGTTTTTTAAACGCATTATCAATTTTAGCTACCCTCGCCATCGTTTACTAATTTAGAAAAATCCCCAAAAAATGGAATAGCCCCATAGCGCCCAGCTATATAATCTTTTTCATAAGAACGATCATTGCGCACCTTTGTGCCATCAGGTTCACGGTATTCTACAAGTGAATATAAATCTGTCGCTTCAAAACGATTTTTCTCAGTAAAATAAATCTGGTCCCTTCTGAAAAAACCATAACTAAGAAGATTAGTATCGTGTGTTGCAATTATCAATTGTGCATTATGCTTATTATACTCGGAGGAATTAAAAAGTCTAATTATTGCCATTGTTAATAATGGGTGTAACTTTGCATCAAGTTCGTCAATAATAGTAAGACGGCCCAATTCTAAACCATATATTAAATAACCTGCTATATCGTACAATTTATTTGTTCCGGAGGATTCTTGTTCCAATAATTGAAAATCACATTTTCCAATAACATTTCCTAACTCATCATATTTGTTATGTTCTGTTACTATACTTTCAGTCCCTTTTTCAGTTTTAATTAACCTGATATCATTAAATCCCAAATAAAGGGAGTTTAAAAAATCCCTAACTAAAGAAGGAAGGTAATTGCCTGAATCTGAAAGCAAAGAAGATGTTAAAACTCTTTTTGATTCATGCTGTATCCCTGAAAAAACAACTTGATTATTAAACCAATTAATTATTTTTTTTGAGGTTGTTCCATTAAATTGATCGGCAACAGATAAGAATAAGGCATTATCACGCGTTTTTATTTCCAAACCTTTTCCCTCTTCAAAATCATTCATTACTTCAATTGCATCCTTTTCCCTAATGAATAATTGATTTTCCTTATTGGCTTTACATTCAAAAAGCCACTCTGAATGCACAATTTTCTTGTCTGCTTCAAATCCGTAACGGTAACGAATTCCCTCGATCAAGAATATTATTTCAAAATAGGAAGGTTGTTGTTCTGTGTCGATGCTTAACAGGAATGGCTGTACTTTTATTTCTTCTGTGGAGCTCCCTTTGGCTGAATTAACCACAATTTCATTCATGAATTTAAATGCCTTTATCAGGTTACTTTTCCCGCTGGAGTTGGCTCCATATATAACAGCACTTCGTAATAGTTTATATTTTCCTGCATCAATAACGTTTTCAGGATGCTCTTTGATAGCAGTAGACTCAAGACTAAATGTCTTTTTTTCTTTAAATGAAAGGTAGTTGCCGACTGTGAATTCGATTAACATAGCATATGTATTTTTGAGAATAATTCTCTGTATTGTACTGCAAAATTAATATAAAGTTTCATACCTGAGCTTTTCTTGAGAAATATTCTCATTATTTAACAAGCTTTCACTTTCCTCCATCAAATCGGAAATTGAAAACTAAAACGAATTTCAAATTCGGTTTTGAACATTAATCTGATTTATATTATCCTTTTTCATATTGCAAAATTACATTTAATTTTAACCAGAACGTCCATTTTTATCAACTTAGCAAATTAAGATTACCGTCAGCATTTGCCGCTCAGCAGGGGCTGCTTTTAAAGCTTTCGATCACGATGATATGATGGAAGTTGAAGAACTACTCGAAAACATACAAGAAGCCGTGCCCATACCCGAAGGTCTGCATTGGAAGGATGCCCTCTACTATACCATTGCCATCTATCAGAAAATGAAAACCGCTGAAGCCCTGCCCATAGCTTACGAAAAATACTGCATGCATATCAATGCCTCCATCCCTTTCGAAAATGAATTTGACGATTTTAAAGGACAACTACAAAGCCTGCGAACCACTTTTGCCAATCAAATTATCGAAGGAAGATTATTGAATGGGGAGCCAGGTGATTTGAATTTCTGAAATGATTCTTTTTAGTATGGTGTTCTGTAAACAAGCTAAAAAAAATGCAAAAATAGAATGACGAAGGAAAACCTTCAACGAGCGGAATAGCATAATCTACGGTAAGTTGTAGGTGGATTACCTTTTTTATTTTTTAATGCTAATAGAGGAAATTTTTTTTAATATCTTTCTTTTAGCCCAAGAATCAATTTTATGGTATGAGTATGAAATAAAATATAGAATTAAAAATGCAATACTTAATTTAATGGAAATAAGGCTTGCTGCCGTAGATAAAATAATCACAAAAAATAGCAACCCAATATTTCTTACATAATTCATGTAATTAATAATGCTTTCTAATTCTTTTTTCTTTAAAAAACTTATTTTTATTTTTTCACTTATTTCTGCATTTAGGGAACTTAATTTTTCTTGAGAAAATTCAGTATCTTTTTTATGATGGGAATTGATATTTTCATTTTCTTTTATATTTAACCCTTTTGCTATTCTCATTTGTAATTCTGCCTCACTGAAGGTATCATGAAAACGGATTCTCGAGACTATTACTAACAAAAAGAAAAATGAACAAATAATAGTTTCAATAGCAAGGATTGATATAATTGAATGTTGGTTTATGCTGGCTTCAGGTAAAACATTAAAGGTAATCAAACTATTAAAAAAGGCTGAAAATTGATCAAGTAAGATTTTTATATTTTCGATCACGGAATTATCTAATGATAAAATTGTCAAAAAACCCGAAAAGGATAATGCGCCTAAAAGTGTGCTTTCAAGAGTATAAGTATCTACTTTATTAGAAAATTGCTTTAATGATATTTCCAGAATAATCAATTTCTCTTCATTATTTTTATCCGAAATAGCATTATAATTATTAAGATGTTTATCTCCTTTGATATTGGCATCTTTCTTCTTAAGATTTGAATATGAACCATAGAAAATCATCAAAATATAAAATCCATAAATAAAAAATGTAAGAACAGTTAGAATTATCTGCAACCATAAAGGAAGACTACTGTATTGATTCCAAGAAATAAATGCTCCTAAGATGATAATTGAAAAACATATAGTGAAGATTTTCGCATTTCCTTCAACTTCAATTTTATCATTTTCCGCAAATCTATTTTCGTTTTTAAATAGTTCCGCCCATTGTTTTTCTCTGTTAGTTTGGGATGTATAAATGATTACAATTAATGGAATCAATAAAATTTGACTTCCCCAAAATAACCAAAAATTACAAATTTCAATTTCATATAACCAAAGAAATATGAAACGCAAGATCAAATCTGTCGCGATGAATCTATATGAAAAAGGGACATAATGTTTGTTTGGTAAATTCCGAATTTTTGTTTCTAATTCCATATTTAAATTTGCAATGAAAATTTCTTTTACTTAAGATTTAAATAATTTATTTTTTGATCTATAAAGTCATTCTGTTCATTGATTGAAAGTAAAGTTTTAATATTCAAATTTGAGAAATCTCCTAACATATTTCATTATAAAAATCAGTTACATTTTTCACATCTTTGACTCTGCAAAGACCCTCCCATAGTTGTTTGTTAGATCAAAGTTTGCGGTTAAACATCCTGTTTTTACAAATGATATAGAAAGGCAACATTATAAACCAAACCTGCTCCATCATCAGAATCTGTATAATAATCAGCTCCAATAGAAAAGAATCTTAAAACAGGAAATTTTAATCCAAAAGTTAATGCTTTAAAGTCTCTTTCAATTAACTGTTCTGTAGTAAAATATTCTCCTTCTTTTATCGCAAGTGTAGATGTCCCTGTATAAACATAATCATGTTGAGCTTGATATACATTTTTATAAGCATTGCACCTACCAAAAGCATAACCAACACTAATAATGAAATTTAAAGGCTTTTGGAAATGCCATCCTAATTTAAAATTATAACAAAACGCTGTGGAATCATCATAAGATTTAGTACCTACAATATTATTATATAAATTAATATCGTCTAAATTAGCTCCATCAAATGCTATGGGCGACGAAAATTTATGTTTCCTCATGTTAATTCCAAAACCAACACCAAAATAAACATGTTTTTTTAAACAAAAGTCTAAATTAAATGAAGCCATGTGTAAGCCATAGGAAAATCCTAATTCTCCAAACGTATATGGAAAAAGATTTGATCTGAATTTCATTCCATTTTCTGTAACATTAATGTTTCTGGTTTTACTAAAATATCCATCCTTACTAAAAACAACTTTTTGTTGACCATAAGGAGCTTGAGTTGTTTTAGATTTCTCAGAAACAAATATATTTACAAATGCACCATTTACAGACACACCCTTAGGCCTTGTAATAAAAGTAATATTAATAGGTTTAGATCTTAAAATATAAGTGAAAGAATTTGAATTCAAATCACTACCTACTGTAATATGAGTGTCTATAGTTTCAAAATAATCTCTTTTTATACTAATATTATGCTCACCTATACCTAATTTAGTATTTAATTCGGAGGTTCCTATAAACTTATCATCAATGGTTATTTTTGCATCTGAAGGTTCAGTTTTTATTGTCACTTTGACTGAAGAAACCATATCAATGTTTTTTGAAGAAATTGAATTTTCCGAAATTAAAACTTTATAATCTTCGTCTAAAGTAGTAAATCCATTTTTTTTAATTTTAACAGTATGACTACCTTCTTGTAATGGGTAATTGTATAATGGAGTAGAACCAATATTTTTCCCGGAAATATATACTACTGCATCCCTTTCATTTGAAGTCACGGTAAGTGAACCCATTATTGGTTTCAAATTCTTTTCTACAATATGTGTTATAAATGGATGCGTTTGAATTGTTGTGTCAAAGGCATAATAATGAGGGTATCGTATAGATATTCTTCTTAAACCTTTATCAACTTTAATTATATTTTGAACGTCGGAATTTATGTTGTCATCAATAAAAATTTTGGCATCAGAGGGATTTATTTCAAATTGAATATTTGAGAATTTCGGAATTAAATGAAATTCAATTGCATTTGGTTTATCTGGATTAATATAAATGGTTGTATCTAATATTTCATAATCAATTTTAGACACACTCACTTTATAATACAAAGAAGGTATTTTGAACGTATTAGGTAATCTTTTATCCCAGGAAGTATATCCCTCGAAACTTAATAATGCATCTGTCGGAACTGATCTTGCATAAAATTCACCAGCTTTAATATCTAATTTTTCTTGCAAAGGTTCTATTTTATAATATTTTACTTCTTTAGGTTGCAAACTTTCGATTTTTATTTTTTCCTCAAAATATGCTTTTGTTATGTGTTTAACATTAATATAGCATGATTGATTAGGTTGGACAAATAATATATATTTATCAGAACTTTCATAGTATTTAAAAGTATCTAATGTATTCATCGAGGAAGTAAAAACAAGTCCTTTAATAGATGAATAAATAATAATAGCTGCATCTTCTACTTTTTTATAAATTGGCACATCAATATTTGCTCCCTTTTCTAAGGGTTTAATGTCAAGCATTTTTAATTGTGCATGAGAATTAGAGATACTAAAAAATCCTAAAATGAGACAAATAATAAATTTTAAATATGTTTTCATGTATGAAATATGATTATTTTACTATATTGAAATCTCCCAAATTAAATACACTATCAGTTTTACTTATTGCTAAAATATTAAAAGGTTGCCAAGTCCTTATTTGTATTAATGGGTTATTTTCATCCTGAAAATCAATCATTAAAAATAAATACCCATTATCGCTATAATTAGTTGTATTCCATCCTTGCATAAGTGAAACTCCATAAATCTCGGGATAAACGGGATGCTGAGTAATAGCAATACTATCAAATTTAATATTGATATATGAATTATTTTTGAAAATTCTTTTCAGACTTGAAATGTATTCTGTTTTACTTTGTTTTTGATAGATAACTTGTTCTTTAGTTAGACTTTTTTGCATCATATCATTATTTTTATTAGATACTTTAATAACCTTTCCCGTAATAATCAATGCATCATCACTATATACTTTATTTAAAAAATCAATATCCTTTCGGTTATAAGAAGTTCTGAAATTTTCAATAAAATCTAAAATTATTTGTCTTCGTCTGAATTCAGTAACTGTTTTACCTTGATTTAAAAGTTTGTTATAACGGTTAGTTTCTATTGATATATATATATTATCAATTAAACCATTAGATGTAAATATCATTACTGCTTCTTGATATTGATCAGTAGTATCAGCTTCTTTAAAAAACAATGGTATATTACGAATTTCTAAACCACCATGTTGGCGATATAATGCTTTTTCAATAATATCTGTTTCATAACAACGAAACATACTTGTTTCCCAAAGAAGTAAAATTGATTTAATCGCTTCATTAGTTAAATATGATTCATTTAATTTGGGTTTTCGTTTATCAAAAAACGCAGAGTTAAGTTCACTTAATAATTGCGAAGCATTATTCTGCATTTTTTGTTTTAAATCATTGTTGTTTACATCGGTAATTACAACTTTAGTGTTGTATTGTGAGAAAACATTAATTGATAAACACATTAAGCAACTAATGAATAACCCCTTTAGAATATTTGTAACCATATATATTTCATATTTACGAATTTACTTTTAAAATCATTCACCATATCATTATTATTCAGATTTTTTCGTTTATCCTTTCCTTTA
>JBAWXL010000030.1:0-23913 GCA_037144095.1 Bacteroidota bacterium | reverse complement strand
ACGGTTTTATTGACTTTGAACAACACGGCAGCCTGAAAAATGTCCATTAAGCCCATTTTGGCGACTATTTCTACCTCCACGAGGACTAATTCTTCCTCTTCGCCGACTAACTCTTCCTCTGGGAGGACTAACTCTTCCTCTATGAGGACTAAGTCTTCCTTCAGGGGTACTAAGTCTTCCTTCGGGAGGAAGAATTAGTATTCAAACTGGAAGATGTCTTCCTCTAAGAAGAAGAGTTAGTATTAGCAATAGGACTAATTAGTCTTCCAAGAGGACTATTTAGTCCTGCCGGAGGAAGAGTTAGTCCTCCTCGAGGAAGAGTTAGTCTGGCCGAAGGACTAATATTTCGATTTTGAGTAATAAAAAAACCTCCCTAAGAGAGGTTTTTTAATCAAATGAATTCTTTGTATTTCAGTTTTGGGCTAAGTAAAAATTTACTTGCCACGGATCAACAGATTGTATTTTTCAGAGAAAAAAAATGAAATTTGAAAACAAATCAATGAATCGGTGGCATATTTTCGAATTTAAAGTTAGCTCGAGATTTTCTCTTATGAATAGTATATAATTAAACCATTTATAGTATGACTGAGAAATTAACATCACAAAAAGCAATTGAGCTCGAAGACAAATACGGTGCTCACAATTATCATCCACTACCTGTGGTTCTTACAAGGGGAGAAGGAGTTTACGTCTGGGATTTGGACGGCAAACAATATTTTGACTTTCTTTCTGCATATTCTGCAGTAAATCAAGGGCACTGCCATCCAAAAATAGTAAATGCCATGGTAAATCAGGCACATCGCTTGACATTAACTTCACGTGCATTTTACAATGACTGTTTAGGTGAATATGAGAAATTCATAACGGAATATTTTGGTTATGAAAAAGTTTTACCGATGAACAGTGGGGCAGAAGCTGATGAAACAGCTCTGAAACTAACCCGTAAATGGGCGTATCTTAAAAAGGGGATACCCGAAAATAAAGCTAAGATAATTGTGTGTGAAGGCAATTTTCATGGAAGAACAATAACTATTGTTTCTATGTCAAGTGATCCTGATGCAAGAAAAGATTTTGGACCTTTCACTCCAGGTTTTGAACAAATCCCATATAATGACATTCCTGCATTAGAAAATGCATTAAAAGATCCAAATGTTGCTGGATTTTTAGTAGAACCAATTCAGGGAGAAGCTGGTGTTTTTGTACCTGATGAAGGTTATTTAACTGCAGCATTTAATTTATGTAAAGCAAACAATGTATTGTTTATTGCTGATGAGGTTCAAACAGGTCTTGCTCGCACAGGTAAAATGCTTGCATGCGACCATGAAGGAATAAAGCCGGATATTTTAATTCTTGGTAAAGCTCTTTCAGGAGGCTCAATGCCTATTTCTGCAGTTTTAGCTGATGACGACATCATGCTTTGTATAAAACCCGGAGAACATGGGTCAACTTTTGGAGGAAATCCTTTAGCTTGTAAAGTTGCAATTGCTGCACTTGAAGTATTGAAAGATGAAAAACTATCAGAAAATGCGGAAAGAATGGGAAAGATTTTCCGTGATGAATTACGAAAAATAGATTCTGAAATGATTGAGTTAATCAGAGGAAAAGGTTTGTTAAACGCAATTGTAATAAAACCAAGAAATGGGAAAGAAGCTTGGGATGTGTGTTTGAAAATGAGAGATAATGGTCTGCTTGCAAAGCCAACTCATGGACATATAATCAGATTTGCTCCTCCACTCGTAATTACTGAAGAGCAAATTTTAGAAGCAGTTGATATAATAAAACGCTCTATACTTTCATTTGAATAATAATCAGACTAATTTAAAAAAAGAGGCAATCTTTAAAAGGTTGCCTCTTTTTTTATTCTTATGATGCAATATAAATTCCTTCATTTGCTAATTCAAATGAATTGAATGTCTGAAATTATGCAGATATACTTGGAACGGTATATATGTTTTGATCTAAATTTAATGCAACTTTGATCTAAATAAGTTTTTCTAATAATAAAATACCCGCTAACTATTTATAAGTTAGCGGGTATTTCATTTAGATAAAATTATTTTAAAGCATCAAAATTAAGTTTGAAATTCTTTAGGTTATTTCAAGTTAACTTTATTGCTAATAACATTATTGTCAGTTACTAATTTCACGATATAACTTCCTGCTGAAGCGTTTACATTATAACCCTTAAGGCTTGTAATTTCAGGTTTAAAAGAATTTACAACTTGACCTAATGTATTGTAAATAACAACTTCGTTTATGTTAACCAGAGAAGGATTATTAATATAGAGTGTATTATCAAATGTATAGGCATTAATTGATAAAGAAGTATTAATTGAAGTAGGATTACCAAAATGTAACATAAAGCGATTTACAACATCATTGGAATTTGCATCAAATGTATAAGTCGGTTTTTCATTAAGATTAATCATTTTGTTCAATTTCAAATCTTCGAGGTAAATATTTATTCCTGCATTAAAACTTTCCAACTCACTGGCTGTTATGGTGTATTTTGTATTTGCTCCAACTTTTAAACCAATAGGAACTGTGACATTTGAATTAACTTCAGGTAGGCAATTAATAGAGAGATTATTGTTAGTTGTAAAGGAAAAAAGTTGAGGAGCTTCTTCGGAACCATACAATTTTTCAACATCAAATTTATTGTCCTTACCTTTTGTAGCGTTTTGATCAAAATAAACTATCATTTCATCAGAAGAACCATTGCCTTTTACATTTAAACGGATTAAATTAGGAATTACATTCTTGAAATTATTAGAATAAGATGCTGTTTGAGCTGAAGCTGGAATTGTAATACTTGGTGTTGCTCCTATTGTTTGAACAAAGAAACCTTGGGTTTCAGCAACAACTCCACTGGCAAGCATATTGGTTCCAGTAACACCATTCCATGTATCATAATTGTTAAGAGTAGGATTCCATGTCATAAATGTGCTTGATACATTTGTTTTAACCCAATTATTACTATTATGTAAATCTAAGCGACAAGGATAAGGGTTTCCAATAAGATTATAACCGTATGCTGCTCCTGAATATTGCAAAAATGAAGGTGAAATAGTAGAAATGGTAACATCATCTTTATTAAGAGTCCCGCCTGAAAATTGGAATGTTTTAGCTGTAGTACTAGATAAAGAAAATCCCTTTCCGACAGATAAAGAAACAGAAGTAGCATTGATATTGGCGGAATAAGCACCAGTAGGCTCGTTAAAAGATCTTAAAAATGCTCCTGTAAAGATACCTGATTTTGCATTAGAAAGGGGGGATGAAATTAAATGGGTGGCACTAGCTGTAATATATCTTTGGAATATAGTTGAATTAGGTGCTGTAACATTTAAAGTTCCCTGTTGAACAATAGCACCAGTACCTGTAGCATCAGAATAAACTAATAAGTAAATGTTGGTAGTAATTGTAACATTTGCATTTATAGTAAGTGATGCTGTTGGGTAAACACCTAGTGAATTACAAATTCCATCAGAAGTTGCTGTACATGTCCCATTAATAAATGCTGTAGAAGCAGCTATTGGGATACCATTTGACCATTTAGACGCATCACTCCAAAGCCCTGTACCAGTAAATACAGTAACATTACGGGTATCGAATTGAACTACTGCTCCGTATGTTGTACCTAACATGTTAGTAGCATAAGCTTTTACATAATAATAGGTGTTTGGTGTCAAACCGGTAATTGCTTTTGAATATGAACCTAATCCTAATGTACTAGCAGTAACTTTTGTGCCATTGAGTTCTGTAGGTGCTGAATTTGTAGACCAAATAAATCCACGTTCAACATTTGGATCGCCACCACTGACATTTACAGAGCCATTTAATGTAACACCTGTATAAACATTATTTGTAATACCATAAGTTACAACAGTAGGGAGTGAAGTCACAACATTCATGACTACAGTATTTGATGAGCTTTGACTTGTACATGATTCATTAAAAGTAAGTTTTACATAAATTTGATCTCCATTAGAAGGACTATAGGTATAAGTAGCAGAACTAGCAACATTTATTGAATTTTTAAACCAATTATATGCAGAAACAGTATATCCTGATTGAATTGTTGGTGTAAAAGTGACTGATGTTCCTGTTGTTATTGGGTTTGCACTGGCAGAAATATTTACCGTGGGAGATACAATTGGATTTGCTATGAAATTTAAAATATTTGATTGAACATTATTTGCAGAAACGCATGCAACTTGTGAATTCATAGTGCAGTATACGTTTGACGAAGAATTAGCAGCAATATTTACAAAAGTTGATGTCCCTCCTGAAATTAAACTCCCTCCTAAATACCAGTTGAAAGATGGTGTTGTACCTCCGTTTGTTGGAGTCGCAGTAAAAATGATATTTGATCCTGCACAAACATTAAGCGCACTTGCATTAATAGATACAGAAGGAGTTACATTAGGAACGGTTGTGAAATTAATAGTATTTGATTGAACATTATTGGCTGTAACACAAATGACACTTGAGGTCATTTTACAATATACATTAGAAGATAAATTTGGTGCTATTTGCAAAGTTGATAGATGGCTAGATTGAACAATTCCTCCAACATACCAGTCATAAGATGGGGTAGATCCTCCATTTACAGGAACAGCAGTTAGATTTATTGGAGAACCAGCACATACAGTTTGACGATCTGCTGTTATTGTAACAGAAGGAGTTACGTTTGGAGTTGAAATATAAGTTATTGTATTGGATTGAGCAGGGTTTGGAGCTACACATGCTAAACTCGAGGTCATTTTGCAATAAATTGATGATGAGTTATAAGCCCAAAGAGTTATAGTATTCTGTGTTGTACCATATATAAGAACTCCATCGCGATACCAATTATAAGTTGGGTATGTTCCTCCATTTGTTGGAGTTACGGTGAGATGGATTTGTAAACCAGCACAAGGAGTAAGATTATCTGCAGCAATAACAACTGAAGCAGCTGTTGGTGTTGTAATTACAATAACAGCGCTTCCATTCATGTTAACTGCATTTGAAACACATGTGTAGGTGCCAGATTGCGTAACATTCCATGTTAATGCTAATCCATTTCCGGTAAGAGGACTTCCATAATTTTGTCCATCTTTTTTTAATTGATAAGGCACACCAACTTGTGATCCACTAAGAGAAACAACTGCAGCTGCACAAAAAGTACCACTTCCTGTAACATTATATGCATTAACTTCATTAACAGTCATTGTGATACTGTTAGAATTGGAAAATCCAGGACAAGGTTGAGGTATTGGACGTCCTGAAAAATAAACAACATCTCCATTTATTGGGCTATATGTATACGATGGGATATTATACGCAACAGGTGAACCATTTACATACCATGTGTTTGTATTGTCTAAAGAATAACCAGACTGAATTGTTGGTGTGAAAGTAACTTGATTTCCGGTAATAACTGGATTAGCACTTGCAGAAAGCGTTATCGTTGCAGTCACAATTGGATTTACAGTAGCAGTAACAGATGAACGAGAAATAGAAACACATAAATCAGGACTAACAGCTTCAGCATAGAGAGTTGTAGTTGAATTTATTGTTGTTGGAGGAGTTACAACATTGCCACTGCCATCATACCATTTTATAGTTCCTAAGCTGGCTGTTGCATCAAATAATACACTACCTGACCCGCAAATTGATGAAGGTGTAGCAGATGCGCTTACAACTGTTGGTAAAGTGTTAACTGTTACGGTAACTTCTGTACGAGAAATTGAAACGCAAAATTCTGGGCTTACAGCTTCAGCATATAAGGTAGTTGTTGAGCTAATAGTGGTTGGAGGTGAAACTAAGTTCCCCAGTCCATCATACCATTTTATAGTTCCGGCACTAGGTGTTGCAGCAAATAAAACTGACCCTGAACCACATAAAGTAGCTGGAGCAACTGATGCGGAAAGAACTGTTGGTATATTATTAACAGTTGCTGTCACAGGTGTGCGAGAGGTAGAAACGCAAAGTTCCGGACTTACTGCTTCTGCAAAAAAGGTTGTAGTAGTACTTATAGCGTTTGGAGGTGTAACAACATTTCCGGATCCATCATACCATTTAATAATTCCAGAACTTGCAGTGGCTGCAAACACAACAGAACCAGAACCGCATATTGTATTAGGAGTTGCTGAAGCAGAAACTACAGTTGGGAGAGTATTTACAGTTACTGTTACAGAAGTGCGTGAAGCAGAAATACAATATTCAGGGCTTACAGCTTCTGCATAAAGAGTAGTTGACGAACTAACAGAATTTGGAGGAGTTACTAAAGTTCCAAGACCATCATACCATTTAATTGTTCCAGCACTGGCAGTGGCATCAAATAATACAGTTCCTGAGCCACATAGGCTATTAGGTGTTACTGAAGCAGATATAACAGTTGGTATGGTATTAATGGTAGCTAGAACTTCGGTTCTTGATGCAGTTGTGCATCCGTTTTTAGAAGCATCAACATAATAATTAGTATTTGAACTAATGGTAGGAGTTGTGAAGGATGAACCAATATAA
This sequence comes from Bacteroidota bacterium, assembly GCA_037144095.1. Taxonomy (GTDB): domain Bacteria; phylum Bacteroidota; class Bacteroidia; order Bacteroidales; family CAIXTV01; genus CAIXTV01. The sequence continues at coordinate 17,406 of JBAWXL010000030.1, read as the reverse complement.
AGTAAATTGCCTGAAAAATCATACCAATTAAGTGAGCTTCCTAATAAACTTGCAGATGCTGATAGATTTACTGTTCCAGTTCCGCAATGTGAACCAGGAGTTGTACTACTAATAGCAGGTATAGGTTTAACTTCAAGATGTAACGTATTAGAAGTGGCAAGACTTGGAGAAACACAATTTTCATTAGATACCATTTCTAAAAAAACATCAAAGAAGGAAGAGGGGGCAATATACTGTAAAGTAGAGCCATGACCTGATTGTTGAACCCCACCTACATACCAGTTGTAAACAGGATTTGAGCCTCCATTAGTTGGATGGGCAGTAAAATTAATAGCAGTGCCTTCACAAACTGATAGGTAATCTGCTTCTATTGCAACTGAAGGTGATAAACTTGGATTGATAGTAATACTTAAAGGGTTTGTATTGAAAAGCATATTTGGACTGGCGCAAACTTCGCTTGAAGCTGTCATTTTACATTGAACAGCAGATGATGGTGTTGGGGCACCTGTGTATTGGTATGTTGACCCATGTCCAGATTGAAGTACCCCGCCAATTGTCCAATCGAAGGTAGGAGAAGCTCCACCGTTGGTTTGATGAGCTGTGAAATTAATGGCTGTACCTTGACAAACTAAAACATTATCAGCTTCAATTGTGAGGGATAAAGTTACTGGTGTTGACAAAGTAACAACTGAACTTCCATTCATTGGAATTGAACTACCAACTGGAACACAAGTGTAAGTTCCAGCTTGAGTAATGTTCCAGGATAAAGAGCTTCCTGTGCCTGAAACTGCTAATCCGTAATTATTACCGTCTTGTTTTAACTGGTAGCTAACGCCAGATTGTGAACTGCTTAAACCAACGGTTACAGGGGTTAAACTTCCGGGGCAATAAATGCCTCCACCTGTCATTGTAAATATCGTTGGATTTAGAATAGGATTTGTTGCAACGCTATTAGTGCTATTTGCATTGATAAAAGTTCCATTACCGTTGATTAAGGTAATATTAGTAGTTCCAATTTTTGAATTTACTTTTGTTGGAAGGGAAGGAGGATTTGAAAATGACCAAGTTAGATTAGGTCTATCAGAAGCAAAAGCAACTGTATTAGTAAGTCTTAGTCTCAATATTTTAGTCCCTACTGTTGTAATACTTGTAATATCCGTGCTTGAAATCGAAGTAACCCTAATTGTTTTATTTGGGGTTGAAGCACCAATAGAAACGTTGGCATTTGTCTGTCGCTGGTTAGGTGTAATTTCAGAGGTTGAACCAGGAACAATTGTAGCTGAAATAGTCCCTCCATTAATTATAGCTGCATTAAAAAAGATTCCAAGTTGGATTGATTGCAAATCAAGAGCAACAGGATAGTTTACAGTATCTGTTTTGACAATGTAAACGTCAAACTCGTAATTTTTGCTATCTACCTGGACATCATTTCTGATTTCTAGATTAAATTTTGGCCACGTAGGATCATTTGCGGCTTTAGCAAATCCCCAGCATGTAATAAGAAGCAGAAGAATTGCATACTTTGAAAAAATTGTCATTTGTTTTTTCATTTTGATTAATTTAAGTTGTTATTTTATTTTGATTTTTAAAAAGGAATAAGGCTTAATTCATGTATATATTATATTGTATATGAATGAAAAGCGCTTCGTTATAGTGATTTGTTGTGTGTGTTCTCATAGGCGAATTATTGTTAGTTATTTTAATTTGTAAAAGTACGATTTATTTGGATTAAAAAAACATTTATCTTATTTTTTTTTCTTGTTTTGATAAATATCATTTTTTAACCCGATTATTTAGTGTCCTACTCATTTTACAATCAACAAAATAATCTGAAAAAAGTTTTATTATCCTCAGAAAAATAATATTGATAATAATTAAATTTGGCCGTATTAATGTGTTCCACAAGGTCGTTTTTTTACTTATAAATTTGGCTTGTAAAAGTAATATTTTATTTTGAAGTAAAATGCAAGATACAGATTAAATTTGTGTAGGATTTGTCTGATTTTTATGTAGGATAAAACTGACATTTTTTTCTCTGATTAGATGGGTTTTATTTTCAAAATTTGAGACAAAGATAATAAAAATATATCAAATACACCTTGTTGTTTATCTACTCACATTTTGCTTTTCTAATTTTACAATATTTCTGAGTTTCGAACTACTATTTGAATTTAGATAATGTTGAAATTTCATTTGTCTATTTTGGATGATTCGAATAATAGCGAAGATTCAAATTTAAGTTTTGAGATTGACATTTTTGAGTCAAAATATCATTTGAATATATTCATTTTTAAAAATTATTCAGTCAAGATTCAGTGCAGTTGTTTTTTTATTGATTTCTATCGTAATCTAAAATATTCAAACAAGTTTCTTTATAGAATTTTCTGAACCTAAATTTGAATCGAAATTATTTTAGCTGAATTTCATAGGGTTTAGGATAGAAAAATTTTGTGCTTCAGATATTTCAATTACGATATGAAAAGGATTTCTGAATATAATATTGAGTAAAATATATAAATTGGAAAAAATAACAAAAAGAAAAAAAATAAATAATATGGATAAAGAAAAAAATAACAGAACATCTGTCAACAAAAACAAAAAGAAAAAAAAACGAAATGAAACAAAAGAAAAAAGAACAAGTATAATAAAAATAAATGACAAAAGATAAGTAAATAGTATTACACAAACAGTCAAGAATATTTAATACAATAATAAAAGCAACGGAACGTTTAATTAATATAACAGAAAAAATATAAAATCTATTTATACATCAATTCAAATCAATTTAAACCAAATTAAAATGAAAACATTTATAGCAAGGTCAGACAGTGCTTTGAATAAACAATTACGTTTGTTTTGCAGCAATATTGATAGCGTATCAGGACTTCTTTCGATTAATGGGGCTAAAATTATACAAATAAAAAAAGACAGTGTTAACTTCGATTATCTTTTGACGGGAGCAAAGGAATTTAAAGACTATGGAAAGAGTGTGGTGGCAAGTAAAACTCAATTGCGCATGGGTACTGATGAGAGTCTTTTAATCAATATTATTCCTCCTCAGCCATGGCCCACTCCCGTTCCAACTAACATAGTTCCTGGTATTCAACATCGTTTTGCTAATCTTATTCAGGATTGTACAAATTCATCTAATTTCAGGGAAGACATTGGTGTGCTTCTTGGAATTATTAAACCACATAGTATATTTACGCCAGAAGATGGAAAACCAAACGCTAAGGGCAAGCTCGCACAAGCCGGTTTGCCTGAAGTTAAAGCGACAATTGGTAAATATGACGGCTATTCTATTTATAAAGATAGTGGCGATGGATATAAATTTTATGATAAATCTGCTTATCATAAATGGGTGGATAAGCGTGAGCCTTTGCCCCATCAGGGAACCACCGAAGTTTGGAAATATAAACTTATCTATAATTATAAAAATGAGGAAGTAGGCGCATACAGCAATGAAATCGTAATTGTGGTGTATGGAAATGTTTAATACTTTTGCACTGCAATTTAGGGTTCAATTTAGCTGGTTTAGGCTTGATAAAGCGAAACATAATATGAGTAGGGATGAAGTCAAAATTGAGTGCTTTTCAATTAAAATGAAATTTTAAAAATAAACATGACGAAAAATGTTCTTCTGATTATTATGTTGTTGACCATGTTTTGTATTGAAATTGATGCTCAAAATAGTTTTAAAACCCAACAACTTACCTACGCAAGAGTGAAAACTGCTTATGCCGAAAAAGAAAAAGTCATTCAAAAGCTGATTGCGAACAAAGGTTTTGCGGGAACTAAATGGAATGTATTCCTTCGAATTTTTAAAAAAGAGGCTTTGGTAGAAGTTTTGATTTCGAAAAAGGCAAAAGGACCCTATCAGAAAGTTTTTGAATATCCGATATGCGCCTCTTCGGGTGTTTTGGGTCCTAAACGAAAAGAAGGGGATGAGCAAGTGCCAGAAGGTTTTTATCATATTAATATGTTCAACCCTGCAAGCAATTTTTATGTTTCGTTAGGCGTGAGTTATCCCAATGCTTCAGATAAAATATTTTCAGATAAAAAGCATCCGGGCGGAAACATATTTATTCATGGGAATTGTGTCACCATTGGATGCATCCCAATTAGCGATAATTTGATTAAAGAACTTTATGTGATTTGTGTTGAAGCACGCAACAATGGACAAACGGAAATTCCGGTTCACATTTTCCCGTTTCGCATGACGGATTCGCTTTTCGAGAAAGAAAAATCGCAATATTTCGCTCACAAACAGTTGATCTCTTTTTGGGAAAATCTGCGTGAAGGATACAAAGCATTTGAGAAAAATCATGAACTTCCTTCAATTACGGTGAATTCTAAAGGGAAATATATTTTTGATACGTCAAAATAATGGGATAAAGCATATTTTTGCAAAAAAATATTTCTTCAATGATAGATAATAAAGTTTTAGAGGTTAGCCCCTCTGTGAAGTGGATAGGAGTTTTAGATCCCGACATCAGGACATTTGATATTGTAATGGAAACCAAATACGGAACCACCTATAATTCGTACCTGATTAATGCTGATAAAAAAGCAATAGTTGAAACTGTAAAAGAAAAGTTCGTCGATATTTTCGAGCGAAAACTACGTATGCAAATTGACCCGGTTGAAATTGAATACATAATTGTAAATCATACCGAACCCGATCATTCGGGTAGCATAAAACGAATGCTGGAAATGTCGCCCAATGCTACGGTGGTTGGGAGCGGCAATGCCATTCGCTATTTAACCGATTTGCTCAATTTCGAGTTTAAATATCAGGTGGTGAAAGATGGAGATGTGTTGAATTTAGGTAATATGAATCTGAAATTTGTTGGTGCGCCTAATTTGCATTGGCCCGATTCGATGTTCACTTATCTTCAGGAGGAAAACATCTTGTTTACCTGCGATTTGTTTGGCGCTCACTATTGCCATCAAAACATGTATGACGACAGAGTTGGCAATTTCGACGAATCGTTTCGGTATTATTTTGATGTAATCCTTTGTCCGTTTAGTAGGTTTATAATTAAGGCTGTAGAGAAAATCGAAAAGTTGGAAATTAAGGCTATTTGCACTGGACACGGTCCCATTTTGACTTCCAACTGGAAACGTTATGTTGATTTGATTGAAGGATATGCCAGAGAATATATGCTGAATCCTGTGAAGAATACCATTTTCGTTGGTTATGTTTCGGCTTATCATAAAACACAGGAGTTGGCTGAGAAAATTGCCGAAGGTATGCTGATGGTTGAAGGCATTAAGGTTGAATTGCACGATATTGAGAAGATGCCGCTGGCTGAAATTGATTCGCTTATTGCTAAAAGCACCGCCATCGTTTTAGGAAGTCCCACTATTAATCAAAACACTTTGCTGCAACTTTATCAAACTTTTGCCATGATAAATCCTATTCGCGATCGCACCAAATTGTTCTCAAGTTTTGGTTCTTATGGTTGGAGTGGCGAAGCCGAAAAAATTATCACTTCAGCTTTATCTCAACTTAAATTAAAGTATTTCGGGAGAAATTTATTTGTGAAATTCACACCCAAGCCTCAGGATTATGCATCCTATGTTGAATTTGGTAAAGAATTTGCCGAACAGCTCCTTTCCAACAGTTGTAGCGATTAGTATGTTTGGGTTTAATATGTTTGATTTCAATATGTTTATGTCATAATGGATAAAGGAAAGCATTTTCTTTTTTGCATTCTGCTATTTGGCGTGGGTGCTGTGCTTTTCTTTCAAACTTCTTGCAAAACACCCAAGTGTGCGGCAAAACAATTCGTAAAGCAAACTGACAGTATCTGCCTTCTGTTGTTACCCTCTTCTTATATCATTAAAAATAATTTAAAATTGAATGACATTGAGGATTTCGATTCATTAGATGATGAGATTAAAGACAGTTTAAGTGCAACACTTACTTTATTCCTGAATTCTATTAATGATAGTTTGTTTCAAACTTCATTTTATAGCGAAATTGTTTCAGAAATGAAAAGTTTGGGTTATAGGGTTTATGGGCCTTCTCAAATTATTGAATTCATTACAAAACCGCCCGGCAACACTTATGTGGTGGAGATAGTTCAGCTTCAACTGGAAGAATTCAGTGAATGGTATGATGTGGATTATGATTTTGTGCTTCCAAGCCAACAAAATGATTTTTTGCTGAATGGTATCACCTTAAGTGTTTGGCTGAAGGAAGCTAAGGCTAATTCAGATTCTTCTAACAGAATTTTATTTTCCGAATATACTAATAAAGACAAACTTAAGGGGCAATATTCTTTGGATTTCAATACAGGTGATATGTTTTATTTGCTTAAATCGAAATCTTATCTTGAGCAATCTCACGTCGATAGTTTGTGGTTACCGGCTGCAAAGCAGGTTTCGCAGTACTTATCGGATTATTATATGAACAATTTCGTTTCAAAACAGTTTAAAGGAAATATTAACTTACCCTACTACAGCTATAATGCAACAAAACACAAAGTTAAAATAGCTCGTAGCGGGAGATTTATAATTATGTAACCAAATGTCACAAACCACTCTTGTTTTAGGAGCAAGCTCAAAGCCTGACCGCTATTCTTGTTTAGCAATTCATTCACTTGTTAGCAGAAATCATCGCGTAATCGCTGTAGGTAGGAGGGAAGCAGTTGTAAATGGTGTTCTTATTCAAACATCAATACCCCAAATCATCGATTGTCACACCATCACCCTGTATCTTAATCCTTCGAATCAGGAAGTTTTTTATGACCAAATCATTTCGCTGGTTCCCAAACGGATTATTTTCAATCCGGGCTCGGAAAACGAAGCGTTGAGAATACTGGCTAAAAAAAATGGAATTGAAGTAGTCTATGGTTGCACTATCATAATGCTAACAACCGGAAACTATTAAAACTTTTGAAACCTCCTTTTGATTATAAAAACTGTCAGTTATGTCCACAGAAGTGTGGGGTTAATCGCTTAGCCGGCGAGAAAGGCTATTGCAACACCGGAATGGAATTGTCGGTTTCTTCTGTTGTGATTCACAAGGGTGAAGAGCCTGTTATCTCTGGTGATAATGGAATTTGCAACGTTTTTTTCGGACACTGCAACCTTCAATGTTTATACTGCCAGAATCAGCAAATAAGCCGGAATATTCATGAATTACAACGCACGGATTTAAACCTCGAAAAGGTTACGCAGCAAATCATCCAAAAGCTTAATACAGGCATTACCCACCTGGGTTTTGTTTCGCCAAGCCATGTGCCCATGCAAATGAAAATGATTATCAACAGCGTGAGAGCCGAGCAGTTCGACCCGGTGATTGTTTTTAATTCAAATGCCTATGATAGTGTCGAAACGCTTGGCATTATTGCACCCGACGTTGATGTGTATCTGCCCGATTTTAAGTATGCCGACAACGATCTTTCAATGCAATATTCAGGTGCAAACGATTATTTGGAACATGCCATTAAAGCCATTTCGACCATGATTCAGCAAAAAGGAAAGTTGAAACTTGATGCCGAAGGTATGGCCATTCAGGGAGTTATTGTGCGTCATTTGGTGTTGCCCGGGCATATTAAAAATTCGCTCGATGTGTTGCGCATTATCGCACGTGAGTTTGGCAACGACATTCATCTTTCGTTGATGGCTCAGTATTTTCCTATTAAGAATATAAAGGAATATCCCAATATGAACCGGATTTTGAATCCAATTGAATATGATTTGGTGTTGGAAGAATTAGAAAAATTGGGCTTTGAAAACGGTTGGGTGCAAGAATTGGAAAGCCATTCGAACCTCTTGCCCGATTTCGATAAAGAAAACCCTTTCGATCAGAACTAATACGAATCATCAGCCCAAAAGCTGAGCTTATTTCACTAAAAAACAGTTTGTTAATTCATTTTAACTTAATTTTATTCTGAAAACTTCATCATATTTCAAGTTTATACCTCTCTGCTATAATCATAAAATTAAATTTTATTTTCTTCAATAAGTTGTATTTATAAATACTTGATTATTCAATATTTCAACTCTTATATTTGTTTTACATATAAAAACAAATTGAAAAAATAGGGGAGTGGGATGAAAATATACAACGCCAGTATTTTGAAATTTCGCCCTTGAATGCATACATACGAGGTCAATATTTCAAAAAACGGTCATGGTATGTATACATACGGTGTCAATATTTCAAAAAACGGTCATGGTATGTATACATACGGTGTCAATATTTCAAAAAACGGTCATGGTATGTATTCATACGGTGTCAATATTTTGAAAAACGGTCATGGTATGTATACATACGAGGTCAGTTTTTTGAAAAACTGTCATTGTATACAAAACAACGATGACTTCGTTTTGCTATACAATTCTTTGATTTTTTTCAACCTAAATGATTTTTTGGCTGAATCGCGAATGTCTAATGCGCTTGCTGCTAATACTTTATTTTATTCTCTTCGGAAATCCATTTCTCAAATGGCTCGTTATGTTTTATGTGCTGAAGCTGATGTGTAGGGATAGTGCGTTTTTCGAGAGGGAGAGCGAGTTCTTTGTAGATGAACGAATCGTCGAAACCGGCTTTGGCAGCATCAAGATTGGTGGCCGCAAAATAAACCGCCGCAGGACGTGCCCAATAAATGGCTCCAAGACACATGGGGCAAGGCTCGCACGAACTATACAAAACACAATCGTCGAGCTGAAACGACTGAAGAGCGTTGCAAGCATTTCGAATGGCAAGCACTTCGGCATGAGCTGTTGGATCGTTGGTTTGCGTAACGCTGTTCGAACCCGTGGCAATGATGAATCCATTTTTCACAATCACAGCCCCAAAAGGGCCCCCTTTGCCCGAACTCACATTTTCTAAAGCCAATTCAATGGCTTTTTCAATATAATATTGATGATTATTTTCCATTTTAGTTTGATGGCTTCAAAATTACTCTTTTTGATTCAAATGAGAAGGATTAAAATGATTTATGTGAAAAAACAAACTTGCTATATATATAATAGGTGTATGATGAATGCTAAATATGCTTCCCCTGTGCTTACTAATTTGATCTTTCTAAAATGTATATCCATCAATATAAATCTATAAGGAATAAAACTGAGTAGATTTTTTGATAAAAAGCAAACCCGTCAAGAAATTTTCCTGACGGGTTATATGTAGCCTCGAAAAGATATCAGAGCCGTTCAATTATTCGACTCTGATATGATTTCGTTTGTGTTATTTTTTAGCCATACCCGGGTATTGCGAGAAAGGACCTTCATTAAGTCTAGGTTCGAAAACATTGAAATCGTCGAAATCGACCAATCCATTTCCGTTGTAATCGGCAATTGTAAAGCCATAAGTACCATCATTCAAATAGGGTTCAAAAACATTGAAATCATCGAAATCAACACTCAGACTTTGATCCAAATCGCCAAGATAAAATGCATACTTTCCGGCAGCAACCTGAATTTGAGGATCGTTCCCTCCGGGAGCCTGATAGGCATTTAGAGCATTTGTCGTAAAATCATACACAATTGTTGAAGTGTTAAATGAAACAGCCGAAGCCGACCATGTGGATAAATGATTTCTGCTGCTTACTTTGATATAAAAACTTCTGTTAAGAGAAGCAGAAACCTGAAATGAAGCCTGTCCGTTAGTAGCCAAGTCAATTCCACTCAAGCTAACCACAGGAGTATAAGGAGGAAATGCTTCCCATAGTTCAACATTAATTTTGTCTGCAACACCAGAACCATATTTTGAAAAGGTTGTCCCACTACCCCAATCAATATCCTGAGCTTCCACCATTGTGTTGCAACTCATATCAAATAAACCTTCCAGAAATAGTTTCAGATTCAAGGTATGTGTTGTGGCTGCACAATTCGTACTATAACTCGCTCCTGCATCTATAAAGGTCCAGTTGGCTGTTGAATATGCTGCATCATCCACCTGTATGCAGGTTAAATTTGGGTTGTTTCTGGTATCAATGCTCTCAAAATTGATATTGTTTCCATTCTTTACATTCAAACTTGTGAGTAAGTTATTATGGCAACTCAAACCACTAAGGGCTGTGTTTGATGAGACATCTATGGCTGTAAGTTGATTATCATTACAAACGAGATTTGACAAAGAAGAAAGACCTAAAACATTCATACTTGTCAATAAATTGCTTTCACAATGTATTTCGAAGAGATTGGTGTTTGATAAAACATTCAGATTCGTAAGTTGATTGTAGCTACAATCAAAATCAGAAAGAGTAGTAAGACCCGAAACATTCAAACTGCTCAATAAATTGTTTCCACAATAAAGTGTCTGAAGCGCTGTATTTGTTGAAACATCCAAGCCCGTGAGTTGATTGTAACTGCAATCGAAATCCGAAAGAGCAGTAAGACCTGAAACATTCAAACTGCTCAATAAATTGTTTCTACAATACAGAATCTGAAGAGCTGTATTGGATGAAACAGCAAGGCTCGTTAGTTGATTAGCGGAACAATCCAAATAAGTAAGAGAAGTAAGGCCAGCAACATTCAAACTTGTTAATGAATTACTCTCACAATTGAGATATTGCAGGTTTGTATTTGAGATAAAGCTCAGGCTTGTATACAAATTGCTGATGCAATCAATGTGATTAAGGGAAGTAAGACCGGTGACATTTAAACTTGTTAAAGAATTGAATTTGCAATACAATTCCTGCAGCGCTGTATTGGCAGTAAGATCCAGCGAAGTTAATGAGTTGCTCGAACAATCCAGATAAGTGAGAAGCGTGTTGGCTGAAACATCCAATGCTGTCAGATTATTGGGATTGCAACTTAAATAAGTAATATTGGTAAAAGCTTCAATTCCCGTTAAATTGTTAATATTCTGACTTCCTACATCAAGTTGACCTGTGTAGGCCGAGGCTTCCGAACATTGGATTTCACCATCGTTATTTGTATTGATAGTTACATCAGCCAATAATGCTGCTTTAAAGTTTGCATCAGGAATATTTACAATACAAGGTGTGCAGTTAGTACTAAAGCTTGCTCCTGCATCTATTTGTGTCCAGTTGGAAGTTGACCAGGCTACATTATCCACCTGTATGCAGCTTAAACCGGGATTGTTTGTTGCATCAAAGTCCCAGCCCGGAAGGATGGTATTGTTGCCATTTTTCAAATTCAAGCTTGTTAATAAATTGTCGTTACAATACAATCCTTCAAGCAAAGTATTTGAAGAAAAATCTAAAGTTGTTAGTTGATTGTTATAACAGGTTACATAATATAAAGAAGTTAGGCCTGAAACATCTAAACTGGTTAACAAATTTTGATCACACTCTAAAAACTCAATCGCTGTATTGGATAAAACATTTAAATTTGTCAATTGATTGTTGTAACAATACAAATCAACAAGCTGGGTAAGACCTGAAACATTTAAACTAGTTAAGGCGTTTGAACTACAGTCTAATTTTGTAAGTGCTGTATTGGATGACAAATTGAGATTTGCCAGTTGGTTTATATTACATGCCAATTCATTAAGAGAAGTAAGACCTGAAACATTTAAAGCACTTAAATTATTGTTGCTACAAATCAAATTAGTAATATTGGTAAAAGATTCAATACCTGATAGATCTGCAATCCCTTTAGCATCTACATTTATTGTTCCAGTGTAAGCAGTTGCTTCAGAGCATTGAATTTCACCATCGTTATTTGTATTGATAGTTACATTAGCCAATAATGCTGCTTTGAAGCTTGCATCCGGAATATTTACAATACATGGTGGAGTGCAGTTAGTACTGTAACTTGCTCCTGCGTCTTTATGAGACCAGTTGGCATTTGACCATGCTACATTGTCCACCTGAATGCAAGTTAAACCTGTGTTGCTTGAAGCATTAAAATCATCAAAGTAGTGATTGTTTCCATTTTGCACATTCAAACTTATCAACAAATTGTTGTCACAATATATGGATTTAAGAGATGCGTTGGCAGATACATTTAGCGTTGTAATAGAATTATCACCACAATATAAATTTCTGAGCACTGTATTCGAAGAAAGATCCAGACTTGTTAATTGATTAAACGAACAGGATAATCCAGTAAGTGACGTGAGACTGTTAACATTTAAGCTTGTCAAATTATTACCATAACAACTTAAACCAATAAGTGCTGTATTAGAAGATATATTCAGACTCGTAAGTTGATTATCACCACAGTTTAATTCTGTAATATTCGTGAAAGATGCTATGCCTGTAAGATCAGAAATGCTTTTAGCAGACACATCAATACTACCTGTCCAGGCAGTGGCTTCAGAGCATTCAATATTGCCATTGTTATTGGCATCGAGCCCGGATATGGCTAGCAATGCTGCTTTAAAGTTGGCATCCGGAATGTTTACAATGCAAGCCATACTAAATTCGTAATCAAGATACTGGTATCTGGTATGTGTACCATCGCTGATTTTAGCATAAACATAATATTTTGTGCCAGTTATTAAATCTGAAACTGTCCATGCTAAAGTAGATTGAATAATTGAAGAAGCTGTTGAGGAAAAATTTTGTGTGCCAATAGTTGCTGAATTATTGTTATTGTATGGATTACGGTCAATATCGAGATAGAAAGTTACTGCACTCGCATTTGTATAACTTCTGTAAGTGTATTTGAATTGCAATGCATCATTGTTGTATATTGTTTGAGTACCTGCCGAAAGTTCGACAGAGCTTTTAACAGCAACAGATGTTATTACATTGGGCCAAACAGCGCTTGTCCAGGTTAATGTTGCTCTTGCCCCCGAACCGCCTAAAGTTGAATTGTTATTGTAACCCGCAATAATGGCATTTCCGCTGTTAGGAATGTCGGTGCTTTTTCTGTTTCCGGCAATATCCCGACTGTAAACAAAGCCTGTATTTTGACCGGTGTTTTCGTAAGTATTAAACCAGGCTCTTTCGGTTGTTGTCATTGTTGCCTGAACATTTGATACAGGAGTAGCCAAATCAATAGTTCCATGGTAAGCAAGAATGATATTCAAATGGTCAGAAAAATTGTAACTAGTGCCAAGAATATTGTATGTATAACCAACCTGATTGTGATAACCACCGGGCAAACTTGTCCAAAGGCGATTATATGCTCCTGTTAAAGATAGTCCGGTAGGATAAGCGATATTTTGATAGTAATTGTCAGCAAATAAGATGTTCTGATAAATTTGAATCGGAGTATCTATAGTTGAACCCGGTCCTATTGGAACAGGTGTACCTTGTGGATCGGAAGCAGTAAGTGGATGTGGGTCAAGAGAAGTGACTTGCTCCACTTCTATGCCTTGTAGTCCAAGTAAACGAGCAATTTCATACGCCATTCCACCACCGCGGCTATGACCAATTAAATGAATGGGTAACTCTGATAAAGCAGGTTGAGCGTTTTGGCTTTGATAGATTTTTGGAGCTATAGTGGCTGCTACTTCCTGTGCAGTGATTCCTGTTGTTAAATGGTTTGAAACCGCTGTCCAGTTTACCAATACTACAATTTCGCCTGAAGTAGCAGTAGCCAGATTATAATTCCAATTGCTGCATGTAGCCGTAAGATTACCTTTTGTGCCGGTAACAGTAATGGTTCCGATTTGTCCTATTCCACCTGAACGTGCAACAATAGCATTTGCCATTGGCTGCATCCATGCGGGTTGCGAACCATCAGGATTCCATCCATGTATGATAAGTGTAACTCCGGCACCTTGTTTAGCAAAAACCTGAGAACCTGTTCCAGGATTTACTATAAATGCTCCCGATACCGCACTGGTTTGTGTTGTTCCACAACTGCCTGTTACTACACAATAATAATAGAGTGTTCCAACTGTTGTTGCCTGTGGTGTATAAGAGTATGTATTTGCTCCATTACCTGTACCTAATGAAGTTCCGCCTGTATTACTTGCTGTAGCATTGCTGTACCATTGATAGATTAAATTAGTACCTGTTGCTGTTACAGTAATTGCTGTAAATGTTCCATTTAGAATTTGAGTTTGGGTTGCTGTTGACTGACTATTTATAGCTGTTGCAGGATTTACAATAATTGCTCCTGAAATGTTGCTTGTTGGTGTTCCACAACTGCCGGTTACTACACAATAATAATAGAGTGTTCCAACTATAGTAGCTTGAGGTGTATATGAGTATGTGTTTGCTCCATTAGCTGAACCAAGTGAAGTTCCACCTGTAGTACTATTTGTAGCATTGCTGTACCATTGATAACTTAAATTAGTACCTGTTGCTGTTACATTTATTGGAGTAAATGTTCCATTTAAGCATTGATTTTGTGCTGGTGTTGCCTGGCCGCTTATTACTGTTGCAGGGTTAACTATAAATGCTCCTGATATTGTAGTGGTTTGTGTTGTTCCACAATCTCCACTTACGTTACAATAATAATAAAGTGTTCCAACTGTAGTTGCTAATGGTGTATAGGAATTGGAATTTGTTCCAACAGCTGTTCCACCTGAAGTAGTTGCTATAGTATTACTGTACCACTGATAAATTAAATTTGTACCTGCAGCAGTTACAGTTATTGGAGTAAATGTTCCATTTAAGCATTGAGTTTGGGTTGCAGTTGACTGGTTGCTTATAATTGGATTAACGCAAGAACAATCAGTACTATAACTTGCTCCTGCATCTTTATGCGTCCAGTTAGTTGTTGACCAGGAGGCATTATCTACCTGAATACACGTTAAGCCTGGATTGTTTGCTGCATAAAAATTAGAGCCTGACATGTTAGTGTTGTGCCCATTTTTAACATTCAAACTCGTTAATGAATTATAATCGCAACCCAATTTTGTAATGCCTGTATTGGTCGAAAAGTCCAGATTCGTAAGTTGATTAACGCCACAGTTAATATTGCTAAGTGAAGTAAGCCCGCTTACATTTAAACCCGTCAATGAATTATTGTTGCATTGCAAACCAATAAGTGCTGAATTGGAAGAAACATCCAAACTTGTTAGTTGATTGTATCTGCAAACCAGATAATTTAAAGAAGCAAGACCGCTGACATTTAAACTCGTCAGTAAATTGTTTGCGCAACTGAAGTTCACTAGAGCCGTATTGCTTGTTATGTTTAAAGCTGTAAGTTGATTATAGCTGCAATCCAAATCGGTAAGCAAGGTTAGCGACGAAATATTTAAGCTTGTGAGATTGTTATTAGAACAATACAATTTAGTAATATTACTGAAAGCTTCTATACCTGTCATATCGGCAATTGTTTTAGCATTTACATCTATGTCGCCGGTAAAAGCGGTAGCTTCTGTACATTGAATTTTGCCATCACTATTGGCATCCAGCCCGGGTATTGCAAGCAAAGCCGCTTTAAGGTTGGCATCGGGAATATTTACAAGGCATTGTTCTCTTGCAATTATATACTGCCCTAAATAAGTAACTCTGGTAGGATCATTATCAGTTGGACTCACCGTATTATTAAGTCCGTTAAATGTAACCCTATGGTTTGCTACATTCACCGATGAGGCAGAAGCCAGGTATGTCCAGCTATCATCCGTCGCGCTGGTTCGGGTGTATAGTTTAATCCTGGCAGGCTGACTTTCATCTGAAGCAGTTAAATCTTCCGTAAGAGTGAAAGTCAGGTTTGCAGTATATCCACCCAGCCCATATTTATGAACAGCCCAATATTGTCTGTCGAAAACGGCATCCACCTCTGTAGGGTTAATGTTTGGAAAGCTATCTATTCTTGTAACAACAATGGTATCGATACTGCTTTTTTGAGTGAAGTTCATGCTAAGACCTGTATTGGCAAAACTGGTTGTTCCTGTAGTGCTTACTACTTGTGTATTGCTGAACCCGCTACCAAACGGAATGGAAGAGCTTATATATTGATTAACAACAGAAGTATACCATGTCCCGTTATTTACACCTTTCTTATCGTAAACCGTTGGTGGTTGCCCTTCGTCAAACTGCCAATATGAAACCAATCCTGTTTCGCTCCCAGATAGTGGAAGGTGCATATTTTCGCGTATTTGAGAATAAGTCTTGGCTGTATTCCATAGGCGCACTTCTTCAATATATCCCCTGAAACAATTGCTGCTCCCGCCATTATCATAATTTGAAAGGTACAATGGCTGGGTGTTCGCGGTTATGCTTACAGGGGTTCCGGTTAGCGGCATTTCAACGCCATTGAGGTACAAATGCCTTGTTCCGTTTTCGTTCACAGCAGCTACATGGCACCATTGATTTTGTGTAAGTATATTATCGGCAGTTGACATGCCATCGAAAATCAGTCCGCGCTGGTTTCCGCTTCCGCTCGACAAAAGGGTGTAGCCGTTTGCATTGTATCCTTTCGATACGATAATCCGGTTGGTGCTTACCGCCACTCCGGGTTTCAGCCATACTTCAATGCTGTAATTATTGGTTAATTGAAGCGTACTGTTGTTGGGTATGCTGATATAGTTGAACTGGTCGCCATTGTTGAGGCAGGTTGAGGCTTCACTCACATTTGTAGTTGAATAATTTACCTGCTCACCATAAACTGTATCGCGCTCATTTATTGCATAAGCACGAACATAATACGTTGTGCCGTGATGCAATCCACTCATGTTGGCCGAAAATGCACCAAAATTATTAGTGGTGCCAAGGTTTACCTTGCTATCGGCAACTGTTGGTGAGCCGGTGGTATTATAACATACACCATAAGATAAGATATTAAGAGTCCCTTTGCTTTCAATGTTGCCGTGTGCAGTAGCTGAATAGGTTGATATATTGGTAACCGCTTGAGTGCTTATCTTGCTAAGCGGATAATAAAAACATGGATAACCATTATTGGCATTGGGCGAAATAAACCACCTGTTTGTGAAATCCCATCCGACATAAGTAGATTGGACTTTCATTTGTGCCGTGGTTCTTCCATGTACTTTGGTTGTGTCCGTGTTTTTTCCACCTGTTGCTTGACCGCTTGTTTCAATATCCCAATAGGATGAATCAACTATACCGACTTGATAACCAACAAATCCTCCTGCCCTATTACTTACTAATTTTGCAGGGTCTATGGTAACTAAACCTGTGGAATAGCATTGTGTAATGTGACCTCCATTATGTCCAACTAAACCACCTAAATCGCTATAATTTGGCGAGTTGCAGCTCGCCTTTGCAGATGAATAGCAGTATTTAATTAAAACATTAGCACTGATAACATCTCCAACGAGCCCTCCAATATATTGAAGATATCCAGTAGCACTCGAAGAGGAAACATTTCCACTGCTGCTGCAATAACTTATATTGGTATTACCTTCTAAATTTCCTGCGAGTCCTCCAATTTTATTGCCCCCACCAATTATTGAGACATTAGTTACATTAAGGCTATCGATAGTTGCATTTTGTAATAAACCGAAAAATCCCTGATTAGAACGTGGTCGATTAATATAAATGCTGTCAATAGCGTGGCCCTTGCCGTTATAAGTACCACTAAACTTATAATAAATTATGTTTACACCAG
>JBAWXL010000029.1:0-24359 GCA_037144095.1 Bacteroidota bacterium | reverse complement strand
AAAAATTATTATCTTTGTATAAAAATAGCAACATGATACGCACAATTGTAACCCCTTCAAATACCGACCTGCATGTATTAATTCCTAAAGAATATGTGGGTAAACAAATCGAAGTTTTACTTTATACTACTGATGAAATTCAAGAAGAAAAAGTAAACAAGAAGAATTCTATTAATCTACGAGGCAAACTCAACTTATCTGACGAGCAATATAAAGATTTTCAACAACACACTAAAGACTTGCGCAACGAATGGAACAGGGATATTTAATAGACACGAATTCGGTAATCGATTATTTAGACAATAAATTACCAGACAATAGCAATGAATTAATTGACAGCATCGAAATTCAAACTTCGGTTATTGTCCGTATTGAACTTTTATCATGGCATGAAGCTACAAAACATCAAACTCAAATATTAGAGGAATTTATTGGGAATGCCCTTGTATTTGGGTTAGAAGAAACCATCATTATTAAAGCAATTGATATTCGCAAAAACTATCGGCTTAAACTCCCTGATGCTATTATTGCAGCAACAGCATTAGTTAAACAACTCATTTTAATTACAAGAAATGTTTCTGATTTTAAAAACATTCCTACTCTTCATATAATCGACCCTTGGAGTCTATAATCTTTCATTTTTAAATATTAGACACAATTGAAAATCCATTTCAATTAACATTCAAGTGATGACCGTTAACATGCGAGTTTTACCTCTTAACAGTCCCGTTTTGCCAATTAACATACAAGTTTTACCAATTAATAGTCAAGCGACGGCTGTTAACATTTAGGTTTTGACTTTTGACAATCGCGTTATAACGATTAACATATACGTTATACCTGTTAGCAGTCAAGTTACGACTAATAACAATCGCGTTTCCCTTGTTAACATACGCGTTTTTCCTCTTAGTAACCGCGTTATTTCAGTTAACATAAATATTAGTTATCTTGCCCTATTTTACTTGCTGATCAATTGTACTTCATGTCATTATGTTTTATCCCTTACGAGCTATACATGATAATTCAAATAATTTGTGTATTTTAGCACCCTAATTCAAATTTTAAAATTTATCTATGAATTATCCTAAAAAGGTTACTATTGGCGATATAACTGTTCGTGATGGCTTTCAGCACGAAGAAAAATTCATTCCTACCGAAGCCAAACTATGGCTTGCCGAACAACTGATTTTATGCGGATTTAAACATATTGAAGTCACCAATTTCGGAAACCCATCGGGCATGCCGCAATTTAAAGATGCTGATGTATTGATGAAAAGCATCCGTGAGAGCAAGAAAATAACGCACTTATTAAATGAAGTTTCATTGACTTGTGTCACCATCCGTGAGAAAGCGATTGAAAGAGCCATTCAGGCAAAGCAGGAAGGTTGGGGACCCAATAGGATACTGTTGATGGTTTCTACCAGCGAATCGCATCATAAGAAAAACAGCGGTCTATCGCTCGACGACTATTGGAAGATGGCGGAAAAGTATATCAAAATGGCGAAAGATGCCGGCATCAAGGTCAATGGCACTGTAAGTACCATCTGGGGCTGTCCGATAGAAGGTCCAACCGAAATGTCGAAAGCACTTGAGTTTGCACAACGTTGGTTCGATATTGGTGCAAGCGATGTAGAGCATGCCGACCATGATGGCAGTGCTTCTCCCGACAGGGTTTACCGCTATTATTCCATGCTGATGGATAAGTTCCAGAAGCCTGACAAACATATTGTACACTTCCACACCACCCGTGGCTGGGGATTGGCAAATGTATTGGCAGCATTGCAAGCCGGCATGTCGAATTACGAGAGTTCGATGGGTGGCATTGGCGGACAACCTGCCAATTTTGTTGATGGAGTCCCCGTTGCCGGAACCGGAGCTTATTATTATGCCGATCCTTCCATAACAGGTCTTGTCCCTACCGAAGACCTTGTAGTGATGTTGGATGAAATGGGCATCGAAACCAACTTAGACATCGACAAGGTTCTTAAAACCGGACGGATGGTGGAAAGAATCGTTGGAAGAACCTTACGTTCGGAATGCATCAAGACCGGAAGAATTCCTAAATCATTAAAAGAAAAAATATAACATACTAAATTTAATACTACTTATAAAAAATGGATCATCCTTTTTTAACCGAACAACATCAATTAATAAAAGAGTCTGTAAGAGACTTTGCCGAACGCGAAATAAAACCACGCGCCAAAGAGCTGGACGAAAAACAAGAGTTTTCTGTTGAATTAACCAAAAAGATGGGCGAAATTGGCTTATTCGGCATGATAGTTTCACCCGAATATGGTGGTCAGGGCTTAGATTATTTATCCTATATCATCGCCATTGAAGAAATTGCGAGGGTAGATGGCTCACATGCAGCCACCGTTGCCGCAGGAAATTCATTAGGCATGAATCCTATCTATTATTATGGTTCTGAAGAACACAAAAAGAAATATTTACCCCGTCTTTGCACAGGTGAAGCCTTATTTGGCTTTGGACTTACCGAACCTCAAGCCGGCTCCGATTCAAGAGGCACAAAAACAAATGCTAAACTTGAAGATGGACAGTGGGTCATCAATGGTTCGAAAATATTCATCACCAATGCATCCTCCGAAATCACCCTTGGCTCTATAGTGCAAGTCATCACCGGCGCCAATCCAAATGGCGAAAAGATATATTCAGTAATTATTGTTGAAAACGGAACCCCCGGATTCACTGCCAAAACCATGCACGATAAGATGATGTGGCGTGCTTCTAATACTGCCGAACTGTATTTCGACGACTGCAAAGTACCCGAAGGAAACCTGTTGGGCCAGATTGGAAAAGGTTCTAAAATGATGTTGGAAACCCTTGATAATGGTCGTCTCGCCATTGGAGCAATGGGCTTAGGTTTAGCTCAGGGTGCCTTTGAAATGGCTATGCAATATGCTAAAGAAAGAGTGCAGTTTGGCAAACCCATCAGCAAGCAACAAGTCATCGGATTTAAGCTTGCCGATATGGCGCTGAAGATTGAACTTGCCCGCAATCTGCTCTATAAAGCATGCTGGCTAAAAGACAACAATAAACCTTTCGCTATGGAAGCTGCGATGTCTAAACTATATTGCTCTGAAGTAGCACAGGAAGTAGCAAACGAAGCAGTTCAGATACATGGGGGCTATGGTTTGATGAAAGATTATGATGTAGAAAGGTTCTTCCGCGACCAAAGATTATTACAAATAGGAGAAGGCACCTCAGAAATTCAACGTCTTGTCATCTCAAGGTACCTTGGTTGCTAATAAAACAAAACTGAATAACCATTAAAAACTAATTATATGGATTATGAAATTTTAAAACTTGAAGTAAACGAAAGCGTCGCTATCGTTACTATCAGCCGCCCTCAGGCGATGAATGCACTCAACACAAGATTCTTTATGGAAATGGATGCGATGATTGCAGATATTTCTAAGAGAAAAGATATAAAAGTAATGGTCATCACGGGCGAAGGAAAAGCTTTTGTTGCCGGTGCAGATATTGCTGAAATGGTGGATATGAACCCCGAGCAAGGCACTGCTTTCTCAAAGGTTGGACAGAACACTTTTGCCAGTCTTGAAAGAATGGATATCCCTGTTATTGCCGCTATCAATGGCTTTGCCCTGGGTGGTGGATGCGAATTGGCAATGGGTTGCGATTTTCGTATTGCAAGCACATTTGCAAAGTTTGGTCAGCCTGAAGTCAATTTAGGTTTGATACCTGGTTATGCTGCCACTCAAAGACTATCGAGATTAGTTGGGCTTTCCAATGCGCTGTATTTACTCTTAACTGCTGATATGATTAATGCTGAAGAAGCGCTAAGAATGGGTTTGGTTCAGAAAGTTGTTGAACCTGATCAATTAATGACAGAAGCAATAATCCTTGCTAACAAAATTGCTTCAAAGGGTCCTAATGCCGTGAGGAAAGTAAAACAAGTAACACGACAAGGTCTGCTTACTGATTTCCAAAGTGGCTGCGAACTCGAATCAAAAGAATTTGGTTCATTGTTTGGCAATGAAGGTGAAGTTGGGATGAGAGCCTTCCTTGAAAAAAGAAAACCCACCTGGGATTAATACAAATACAATTTAATAATAAAACAAAACTATAAAATCATGGAATATACCGAAAGACTGCAAAATGTTACTGTGTTGGGTGCAGCCGGAAAGATGGGTAGCGGCATACTATTGCTGACTGCTATCGAAATGGCTGACTTAAGCCTTAAACCGGAGAACAAAAACCGCCAATTTATACTCAACGCTATGGATGTTTCTGATGAAGCACTCTCAGGCTTGATGAAGTATTTACGCGCACAAGTGTTGAAAGCTGCTGAGAAAAAAGTAGTTCAACTAAGAACTGTTTATGCCGATAGAGCTGATTTGATTGATAACGAAGAAATCATTCGCGAGTATGTGAATGATGTGGTTGGTATTGTTCGTCCAACAACGCTGATTGAATCTGCTTATAATTCTACTTTAGTATTTGAAGCTATAAAAGAAGACCCAGCTTTGAAAGTTAAAATATTCAGTCAGATTAATCAAAACAGCACAAAATCACCTTGGTTCTACACAAACACTTCTTCTATTCCAATCAGTAAGCTTGATAAAGAAGCTAATTTGGGTGGTAGGGTCTTAGGGGTGCATTTCTATAATCCCCCTGCGATTCAAAAGCTGGTTGAAATCATTAAAGGTGAAAATACTTTGCAGGAATTAGTTGATTTTGCTAATCTATATTCCAAAAACCTTAGGAAGATTATTGTTCCTTCACATGATTTTGCCGGTTTCATTGGTAATGGTCATTTCATGAGAGATGCCATACATGGAATAATGGAAGCAGAAGCATTGCAAAACAAATATTCTTTTGCTGAATCTATTTACATTATCAATAAAATCAGTCAGGATTATTTAATCCGCCCAATGGGTATCTTCCAGCTAATCGATTATGTTGGAATAGACGTTTGCCAGTATATCATGAGTGTCATGAATCCTTATTTACCCAACGAAGACCTGCACAGCGATTTACTTGATAAATTGTTGGCATTAGGAGTTCGTGGTGGACAAAACTCTGATGGTTCCCAGAAAGATGGGTTCCTTAAATATGAGAAAGGAAAAGTGGTTGCTGTGTATGATGTCAACACTAAATCTTATGTAGCCATTGCTGATTTCCAGGCAAAGTGCGATGAGTCTTTAGGGATGGTTCCTGATTCCATAAAGCCATGGAAAGCTGTGGTTGGCAACCCTAAGAAAGAAGAAATATTTACCACCTACTTCAAGGAATTAAATCAAACGGATTCGTTCGGTGTGCAACTTGCAAAGAAATATGCTCTACGTTCGAAAGAAATCGGCTTGAATCTGGTTAAAGACAAGGTTGCATTCACAGAAAATGATGTGAATACGGTGTTGCTCACTGGATTTTTCCATGCCTATGGTCCTATCAATAATTATTTAGATTAGTAATTCTTTTTCCACAATTAAAAATTTACAGTCATGACAAAGTTAAGAAGAAAAGTATATATGGTAGCTGGTTACAACACCATTTCAATGGGAACCGGCAGAAAAGAATTTCATCCTAAAAAAGATCGTCCCGGTTTGGAAGAATATATGAAAGAAGCCGGACAAGGCGTATTAAAGATGATAGGTGGGGCAAAGAATGTTGACGAATCCGTTGTGGGTAATTTCATTGCCGCGCGTTCAATCGTCAGGCAAATATGGCTGGCTTTATGCCCTTTATTGATGAAGGTTTGCGTTATAAACCGGCAATTCGTGTGGAAGGTGCTTGCGGAACAGGTGCTTTGGCATTAGTTACGGGCATTAAATCTGTTCTTGCTGAAACAGCCGATGTGGTGCTTGTGATTGGCATTGAAGTTCAGAATACAGTGAAAGCCATTTATGGTGCTGATATATTAGCAGCTGCAGGTTGGGCTAAAGAAAGAAAAGACGGACATGCTTATTTCTTCCCCGGCAAATTCAGTGATAGGTCTAAAGCGTATGCTGAGAGATTTGATAAAGAGAAAACCAGAAAAGCGATGGCAAAGTGGTTTCAAAATGCGATTGAAAACGCCCGCCTCTGCCCTACTGCTCAGGAATATCATAACACCACTCAAGACCTTATTGCCTGTGGCATGGTGAATCCCAATCCTAAGGGTTTTGTTGATTCCTTAAATGTGTTTGATTGTTCCAAAGTGTCTGACGGAGCCAGCGCAATTGCTATTGTTTCGGAGGAAGGACTAAAAAGATGTGGTATTGCTAAAGAAGATGCAATTGAAATTATGGGTTTTGGTCAGGCTGAGAATGATATTACCCAAGCTCCTGAAGATCTCACAAAATTAGATACTACTAAAGCCGCAGTGCATATAGCATTTGAATCAGCTGGTGTTACCAAAGAACAAATTGGCACGGTCGAATGTCACGATTGCTTTACCATTGCCGGTATTATGGCAACCGAAGCCATTGGCTTTGCAGAACATGGTAAAGGAATTGATTTTGTATTGGAAGGTAATACAGCTAGAGATGGTAAAGTTCCTTTCAATACGACAGGTGGTCTAATTGGTTGGGGACATCCCACCGGTGCCACTGGTGTTCATCAGGCAGTTACTATCTGGGAGCAACTAACCGGAAAAGCTGCATTGAACCAAATCGAAATTAAACCTGAACGCCCTTACGCCCTTTCTATTAATATGGGTGGCGATGATAAAACCCTGGTATCTATTGTTTATAAGAAAGCATAAACCAATAATCACATTTAAAGATTTTGCCTCAATACGAAACATCAAGCTATATGAACAGAATAACTTCTCTTTTCAACATCAAATACCCCATTGTACAAGGGGGAATGATTTGGTGTAGCGGATGGGAATTAGCTGCAGCAGTTAGCAATGCTGGCGGATTAGGGTTAATTGGATCAGGCTCGATGACGCCTGATGTTTTAAAAAAACATATTAAGAAATGCAAGCAGGCGACTGACAAACCTTTCGGAGTGAATATTCCTTTACTATTCTCAAATGCAGATGAGTTTATCAAAATTGTTATTGATGAAAAAGTGAAAGTAGTTTTTACCTCTGCCGGGAATCCAACAAAGTACACTCAATTACTTAAACAAAATGGCATTACAGTAGTTCACGTGATTGCTAACACCAAGTTTGCAAAGAAATGCGAAGAAGCAGGTTGCGATGCCATCGTTGCTGAAGGTTTTGAAGCGGGAGGACATAACGGTAAAGAAGAAACAACCACAATGGTGTTGATTCCTATGGTTAAAAAAAGTATCAATATCCCCATCATCGCTGCTGGGGGCATTGGAACAGGAAGAGGAATGTTAGCTGCTTTTGCATTGGGTGCCGAAGGAATTCAAATGGGAAGCAGGTTCGTAAGCTCGACAGAATGTTCTGCTCATATTAATTTTAAGCAAGAAATTCTGAACACAAAAGAAGGAGACACACTACTTTCCTTGAAAAAACTAGTGCCTGTTAGGCTAATTAAAAACAAATTCTTCAATGAAATGGAAGCATTGGAAAATGCAGGGGCATCAATTGAAGAGTTAGGTTCATTATTAGGTAAAGGCAGAGCAAAAAAAGGAATGTTTGAAGGTGATTTAGAAAATGGAGAACTTGAAATTGGTCAAATTTCATGCATTATTAATGAAATAAAACCTGTTGCTGAAATTATCAACGAAATCATGGATGAATTTCATCATGCTGAAGCTGAATTAACTCAACTTAATTTCTATTAGTACATGAATAATTCCCACTCCTTGGTTATAGTTAACGGAAAGCAATTGTATTGTGAAATTATCAACTCACATTTTCGTGATGAGAAAAAACCCGTTCTCGTTTTTCTTCATGAAGGGTTAGGGAGTTGTAAACAATGGAAAGATTTTCCTGAAATATTAAGTAAAGAAGTGCAATGCACAGCCTTGCTCTACGACCGCTATGGCTATGGTAAATCAGAAGCATTGAGCGAAAAGAGAACCCCTGAGTTTATCAACGAAGAAGCTTTTGTATTCCTACCCGAATTGCTTGCTGCACTTAATATCACTGAGAAAGTCATATTAATAGGCCACAGTGACGGAGGAACCATATCACTTTTATATGCTTCGCAGAACTATAAAAATCTTGCAGGAGTCATAGTTGAAGCAGATCATGTCATTTGTGAAGAAATCACTTTTAAAGGGATTAGGGATGCGGTGAATGATTACGAAAACGGCAGACTAAAAGAGTTACTTTCAAAGTATCATCTTGATAAAACTGACAGTATGTTCCATGGTTGGAGTGATACATGGTTATCGGTAGAAAAAAAATCGTGGAGTATCGAAAAAGAGCTGATCGCTATCACAGTTCCTGTTCTTGCAATACAAGGGAAAGACGATAATTTCGGTTCCGTCGAGCAACTTACTTCCAAATTGAAACACATAAAAGGCACAACGGAAGTTCTATTTCTGAAAGATTGTGGTCATATTCCCCATTTGCAGGCAAAGGACGAAGTTCTTTCTAGCATGACCCGCTTTATTAACAACATCATTAAACAAAACAAAAACTAACATAAAATTAATCATTAAAACAAATACATTATGAATTTTGAATTTACAGAAGAACAAATAATGATACAGCAAGCAGCTAAAGACTTTGCTGAAAGAGAATTATTAGAAAACGTTATAGAAAGAGATGCCAAATCGGAGTTTCCCGTCGAACAGATGAAGAAGCTTGCCGAACTCGGTTTTCTTGGCATGATGGCCGATCCTAAATATGATGGTGGCGGTATGGATACCATTTCTTACGTTTTAGCAATGGAAGAGATATCAAAAATTGATTCATCTGTCGCTGTGGTAATGTCGGTTTGCAATTCGCTGGTGAATTGGGGTATTGAGCATTATGGAAATGAATTTCAAAAGGAGAAATTCCTTAAACCCCTTGCAAGAGGTGAAAAAATCGGTGCATTCCTTTTATCTGAACCTGAAGCAGGTTCCGATGCAACTTCTCAAAGAACAGTTGCTGAAGATAAAGGGGATTATTATTTGGTGAATGGCACAAAAAACTGGATTACCAATGCCAATTCAGCCTCAACCTATATCGTTATTGCTCAAACAAATCCTGAAAAGAAACACAAAGGCATCAATGCTTTAATCGTTGACAAAAATTCTCCGGGTATCACTTTAGGACCTCACGAAGACAAAATGGGGATGCGCAGTTCCGACACTCATTCTGTAATGTTTAATGATGTGAAAGTGCCGAAAGAAAACCGTATTGGAGAAGATGGATTTGGTTTTTCCTTTGCAATGAAAACCCTTGAAGGTGGCAGAATTGGTATTGCTTCACAGGCTTTGGGTATTGCTTCCGGTGCTTTCGAACGTGCACTGAAATATTCGATGGAACGTAAAGCTTTTGGAACTGAGATTTTCAATCATCAATCTGTAGCTTTTAAATTATCAGATATGGCAGTGAAAATTGAAAATGGAAGAAATCTGTGTTTGAAAGCTGCCTGGCTAAAAGATCAGCATCTCCCCTACGGAGTAGCCAGCGCAATGGCAAAACAATATTGTGCAGATATGGCGATGGAAGTCACCACCGAAGCAGTTCAAATTCATGGTGGATATGGATATGTGAAGGAATATCACGTGGAGAGACTGATGCGCGAAGCCAAACTCACCCAAATTTATGAAGGCACTTCTGAAGTTCAGAAAATTGTAATCTCAAGATCACTATTGAAATAATTCTTTTATTAATCTAACTAACATATTAATAT
This sequence comes from Bacteroidota bacterium, assembly GCA_037144095.1. Lineage (GTDB taxonomy): Bacteria > Bacteroidota > Bacteroidia > Bacteroidales > CAIXTV01 > CAIXTV01. The sequence goes on along the minus strand of JBAWXL010000029.1, from coordinate 14,628 downwards.
TAAAATAAATATGAAGATACTAGTTTGTATAAGTAATGTCCCCGACACTACTACTAAAATTAAATTTATTAACAACAATACTGCGTTAGATTCGGCAGGAGTTCAGTGGATTATTAATCCATGGGATGAGCTTGCCCTCACAAGAGCATTGGATATTAAAGATGCTCAAGCCGGAGCCGTGGATGATATCACTGTAATTAATGTAGGTTTGGCTACCACCGAACCCACTATTCGTAAGGCTTTGGCTATTGGAGCCGACAAGGGAATCCGCATCAATGCTGAACCTAAAGATGCTTTTTCGGTTGCAAGTCAACTGGCTGAAGTGATAAAGAAAGAAGCTTTCGACATTATTTTATGTGGTATCGAATCGAGTGATTCGAACGGCAACAATGTTGGGGGCATGCTTTCCGAATTGCTTGATATGCCTTCGGTTTCATCAGTTTCTCATCTCGATATAAAAGACGGGAAAGTGGAATTGAAAAGAGAAATTGATGGTGGACAGGAAACTGTGAGTACTCAACTTCCTTTTGTGGGCATTGTACAGAAAGGGATTGCTAAGGATGCCCGCATTCCTTCGATGAGAGGTATTATGGGTGCTCGTACAAAACCTTTACTTGTGGTTGAACCCATTCAGACTGAAAGTTTAACTGAATTTGTAAACTTTGATTTACCAAAACCAAAAGCGGCTTGCAGAAAGATTGACCCAGATAATGTTAAAGAGCTTATTCAATTACTTCATAATGAAGCAAAGGTTATTTAAAAGGCTGTTAGGCATTAATTGAATAAAAACATAATTATCACTTTGTGTAACTTTGTGAAAACCTTAGTGCAACTTTGTGGAATAGCTAAACCACAAAGAACACAAAGAAGGCACAAAGTTTCACAAAGGAAGAATAAAAATTAAAAGAAAGTATAACAAAACAAACATAAAATAAAGACAATGTCGGTACTCGTATATACAGAAAATTGGGACGGAAAATTCAAAAAACTATCTTTTGAATTGGTCTCTTATGCAAAAGAAATTGCAAATAAACTTAATACCACGGTGGTGGCTTTATCGATAGGTAAAGTAAATGATGATGAATTGCTTAAATTAGGCAATTATGGTGCTTCAAAGATTTTGAATGTGCCAAACGATAAATTAATCAGCCTCAACAATCAGGCATATACCTCTGTGATTGCCCAGGCAGTGGCAAAGGAAAATGCCACGGTTGTAGTTTTTGCTCATAATAACACCGGAAAAGCCATTGCCCCTCGCCTATCGGTTAGACTGAAAGCCGGATTGGCAACAGGCGTTTTAGCCATTCCTTCGGCAATGCAGCCTTTCACAGTGGCTAAAAAAGTGTTTACTTCCAAGGCTATTGCCAACGTAATGATAAAAACTCCCATTAGCATCCTTACCCTGCTTCAAAACGCTTTCGGAGTATTTGAAGCTCCGGTTTCGGCTACCATCGAAGCTTTTAATCCTGAAATTAAAGACAGCGAATGTAAAACTGAAGTGAAAGACGTTAGCAAGGTAACAGGAAAAATTCTGCTTACCGATGCCGAAATTGTGGTTTCGGGTGGCAGGGGCATGAAGGGACCCGAAAACTGGGCTCCTATCGAAGAACTTGCAGCACTGTTAGGAGCAGGAACCGCATGCTCACGTCCGGTTTCCGACGAAGGCTGGCGTCCTCACGAAGAGCATACCGGACAAACCGGAAAAATAGTAGCTCCCGATTTGTATATTGCTTGCGGAATTTCGGGTGCTATTCAGCATCTGGGAGGCATCAGCGGTTCGAAATGCATTGTGGCTATCAATAAAGACCCCGATGCACCCATTTTTGAAGCGGCTGATTATGGCATAGTTGGCGACGTATTGAAAGTATTGCCTGAGATGATTGCAGCAGTGAAAGAGCTGAAGGCGAGTTAAGGCTTGTTAGACTTTTAGCTGTTTAGTCATTTAGGCTTTTAGGGAAGCCCCAGGTTTCTAAATCAAAGCTATATAAAAGGAGTTTTTAATGAAAGCTCCTTTTTTTATACACAGCTTTGGGTGATGTATTTGTACGTTTTATATCTGAATTTCATTTCAATTTTTCTTCAATACATTTTATGGCAATAAGATATTGCTTGAGTCTGATATTTTTTTTCCTAACATAAAATATTACTTTTGGACTTGATTTCTGAGAAAATTTGCAGTCCTCATCCAACAGTTTTAAATAGGTGAAATTTGCTTTTGAGGACTGCAGATTGAGGGCTGCCGACTTATTTTATTGTGTAACTTATAAAATCAGAAAGGCATCATTTATAATCTATTAAACTGATTTTATGTTCATTTCTCATCAAAAACCTTTGCAGCAAACATAAATATGATTTAAGCATTGGTAAATACTATTTAAGCATTGGTAAATACTATTTACGCATTGGTAAATATGATTTTAGTATTGGTAAATACTATTTACGCATTGGTAAATATGATTTAAGTATTGGTAAATACTATTTACGCATTGGTAAATATGATTTAAGTATCGGTAAATACTATTTACGCATTGGTAAATATGATTTATGTATTGGTAAATACTATTTACGCATTGGTAAATATGATTTATGTATCGGTAAATACTATTTAAGTATCGGTAAATATGATTTATGTATAAGACAAATGTTTTTAGCTTTTTATAAGACTAAATAACAATGAGTTAGAATGGTTTTGCTTTTAGTTAGACAAAGGATTGCTTTATTTTTTAATAAACATTGGATATGTGAAAAATGCGTTATCTTTGTGGAATGATAGGTGTGATAAAAAATAGAAGGAACTTGTAACAAACCTACTCGGCTAGCAATATAAATCAAAAACTTATATTGTTCATATTCCATATTATTAACTATCCTAATTTGCTAATTAAATGGTCTTAACATTAAAAAAAATATTTAAAATTATTTTACGTGGAGTAATAACCATTATTGTGTTGTTTATTGGCTATTCAATTTTTATTACCGTTTTTTATAGTTATCACACAGATATGAAAAACTATAATAGGTACATTTGGATTTTTAATGATTCAACAAAAGCAAATGTTGATACTTTTGATTTTGTAGGACATGTAAAGAAAAATAATATTTTATATACTTATAAACTAAAAAACACATATATCTTAGTATGGGAATTTATAGATTTGAGTTCTATTGACTTAAATAAAGTTGTTATTAATAAAAACATTAATTTAGACGAATTAAAATTTTATTATGGTGAAATTTGGAACAAAGATCTTTTGCCTCTTCCTAAAATAACAGTAAAATATAATCTCCCTTTTGAAAACATTTTTGAGATCAATTTGGATGAAAATTCAAAAATCTCCAAAATAATTAATGCAAATAATTATAAAGGTTTTTATGGTGATATTAGTAAAATGTCATTGAGTAATAAGAAGAGGGAATATTTAATTCTTTTTGATTATAGATACCATCAGCCTACTTTATTTTTATCATATAAGGGTCATAATAGTTTTTTCATTATTATTATTAACTCTGAAAACCTATTTGATGAAAGCATCATTAATATCTTAAACCTAAAATAGTTATATCATTAAAATATTAAAAATATTTAGCCCTACTCTGCTCGTTGGTATTTACATTGCTTACTTAAAACTCTAGATAATTTACAATTATCCACATTACTAAGAATTAACTATCACATAGAGCATTTTCTAAAAAGAATAAGATTCAGAAAGAAATTATCATCTTTCTGAATCTTATAAATCCAATGCATTAGCCACCAATTCGGCTATATCCAGATTCTGAATTTCTTCTTCTTTATTCTTATATTTTAAACCATCGGTAAGCATGGTCATGCAAAACGGACACGAGGTGGCAATGATGTTGGCTCCTGTTGCAATGGCTTCTTCTGTTCGCTCAATAAATATTTCTTTATCACCCGGTTCAGCTTCCTTAAACATCTGTCCGCCACCGGCTCCACAGCACAAAGCAAAGCTTTTGTTGCGATGCATTTCTGTTTTTTCGGAACGAATGGCATCCAACACCTCGCGCGGTGCAGCATATTCTTTGTTGGCTCTTCCCAAATAGCATGGGTCGTGAAAAGTAATTTTCTTATCAGCAAATAAATCACTCTCTATCTTCAGCTTTCCGCTTTTCACTAATTCCTGCAAAAACTGAGTGTAATGCACAACTTCATAATTGCCGTCTAAATCGGGATAATCATTTTTAAAAATGTTGAAGCAATGTGGACAAATAGTAAGAATTTTCTTTATCTCGTAGCGTGTAAAAGTATCAATATTGCTCAAAGCCTGCATCTGATACAACATTTCGTTACCGGCGCGGCGGGCAGGATCGCCTGTGCAGGTCTCCTCGGTTCCCAGCACAGCATAGCTCACCGAAAAATGCGTCAAAATCTTAGTGAAAGCGCGCACCACTTTCTTATATCTGTCGTCGAAAGCACCTGCACATCCCACCCAAAAAAGAAATTCAGGCTTTTCGCCTTTTGCAAAAACATCGGCCATCAAAGGCACATCAATTTTATTGGTATTTTCCATAATCTACTCTTTGCTATATAAATCATTTGCCCACAACATACGGTCTTGCCCCGAAAACTGCCAGGGCGCTCCATTGTTCTCAATATTAGTGAACATCGCATTCAAACCACTTGGCGCTGCGGCTTCTTCCATCACCAAAAACCTTCGCATATCTACTATTAGCGTGGGATGATTAATATTAATCGGACATTCCTGCGCACAAGCATTGCAAGTGGTGCAAGCCCATATTTCTTCAACCGAAGTGTAATCGCGCAAAAGTGATTTTTGATCAGTATAATCTTTCCCATTTTTAACCTTGAAAGGACCTATTTCGTTCATTCTTGCTCTTAAATCCATCATCACCTTGCGAGGCGAAAGCTTCTTGCCGGTGATATTTGCCGGACAAACAGCAGTGCAACGACCACATTGTGTACATGAAAGCGAATCGAAGTAGTTTTTCCAGGTAACATCTTCCACATCCTTCACGCCAAAACGCGACGGAGGAGCATCAGAAGCTGGTGCTGCAAAAGCTGTTTCGGGGTTCATCATCATTTTCACTTCTGCCGTAATACTTTCCATATTAGGCAGTTTGCCCAAAGGTTCCAGACGACTAAGAAAAACATTTGGCACCGAAAGAAAAACATGAAAATGCTTTGAATAAGGCAAAATGTTTGCAAATATAAAAATCAACAAAATATGCATCCACCAAAACATCTGATATAAAAACGCATCTTCCTCTCCCCTGTCCAACAGTCCGGCAAAGAAACTGCTCACAGGATACAATCCTTTCATTTCAGCGGGATTTGTTGACGAAACATAAAAAATATTCATTCCCAAAAGCGAAACCATTAATAGTAAAATGATGCTTAAAGCAATGTAGGCATCCACATGGTTTTTGTGTGTCAGCTCAACACCGGTGAATCGTTTTATCTTTAGAAAAGCACGTCTACCAATGAATAATATGATAAAAATGAGAATGATAAATGAAAAAATATCACCTGAGGCAAAAATGATTTTATATACAAAACCAAGGAAGCCAAGCGATTTTTCGATACCAAAAAGTCCATCAACCACCATTTCAACACTCCCAATCAAAATCACACAAAAGCCCCAAAAAACAAGAGCATGCATCAGTCCAATAACAGGTTTTCTGAATATTTTAGTTTGAACAAATGCCACTTCAAACATCAACCAAAAACGCTTGCCAAAATCTTTAACCGGCCATGGTTTTGTAAGCTTAAAAAATGAAATCAAACGCAAAAGTGTATAAGAAAAAACACCCAGCGTGATGAGTAATGCAACCGTAAAAACAATTTGTTTTAGCATGATTTAAAAAATTATCTGATTAAAAAACAACAAGGCTTTATAATTCTAAAATATATTAGGATTACAGAAAAATACTGACTGTTAATACTCTTTAACATCAATTTCGCCCATCAAAGCCATATAGCCATTCATTGCAAGCGATTCCATCTCACCATCTCCGGGGAAAACCCTCACCATTCCAATATGCTTAACTCTTGCTGTGATATCTTCTACCACCATATTGCTATATGCCAAACCACCTGTAAGCAAAATTCCATCCACTTCACCTTTAAGTACAGTGCTCAGAGCACCAATTTCTTTTGCTATTTGATAGGGCATTGCTGAATAAATAAGCTCGGCTTGCTTATCACCTTTCTCAATTCTTTTCTCAATTTCAATAGCATCCGATGTGCCTAAATAAGCAAGCAAACCGCCATTTCCTTTCAGTTTTTTTAAAATTTGCTGTTTAGTAAATTTCGCAGAAAAACAAAGCTCAACCAACTGACCGGCAGGGACTCCCCCACTCCTTTCGGGTGAGAAAGGTCCATCTCCATTTAACCAATTGTTCACATCAATTATTCGCCCTTTACAATGAGCACCTAATGAAATGCCTCGTCCCATCGAAACCACAATCGCATTAATCTCATTATAATTTTTACCAATTTGTTTCGCAAAACGATGTGCAACTGCTCTTTGATTTAACGCATTCATCAAGCTCCTCCGTGGAAGTTCAGGAACTCCCGAAACCCTCGCAATGTCTTCCAATTCATCCACATAAGTAGGATCTACGATAATTGCAATTACTTTACTACCCAAATCCTTGGCAATTTCATAAGCAATCAATCCACCCAAATTCGATTCATGTTCGCCAAGAGGATTGACAATATCTCGAATCATGGCTCTATTTACTCTATATACCCCACCGGAAATAGGTCGGAGCAATCCACCAGTTCCCACCACAATATCAATATGTTTCATTTCGATTCCTGCTTTAGTAATTTCAGCAGTGATCATATTTTTTCGATATTCAAACTGATCTGCTATTCTTTTAAATTGAGCAAGATCTTCCTGTTTATGTTTTAAATTGATAAGAAATATTTTCTCACGATTCTTAAATACAGCAATTTTAGTAGATTGTGTGCCGGGATTCACTACTAATATTAATTTATACATGCTTTTATGTTTTATTTTAAGTTTATACTGTTAATGTCTAAATAAATCTCTAAAATCATTAAAATTCAGATAATATACTTGTTTTAAAGATGTTATTTGTATGTCTTTCATACTATGTCCATAAACTGAACAAAAATACTAAAACTATTGAATACTGATACCAGAATTCAAAAAAAAATGCAATATTAGCAATTTTTTACAGTTTTAACTGTAAAAAATAATTCCACCAAAGTTATTCAATCAGTTGAATATATTAACACTAATAAAGTTTATATGTTTTTAAAAGGTATTAAAAACAGTAAGGCAAAATGTGAGATATTAAATATAAAAATGAGAATTATCAGTTGAAATTCAATTACAAATCACCAAATTACCAAATCGTCCAATAAAAAACATTTGTCAATCAATGTTTATTTATAATTTCGTGGAATATTTCAGGCATCAAAATTGTTAAGAGAAATTACCATGAATTTAGAAATTGTTAAATCAAAAAATGTACTCGAGATGCTTACCGTGGCACACGAGTTTTGCTTGTTCACCGAGACTGTTGAGAAACATAAAACCGAAGATATATTCCATTATTATCACCGCATTTGCCCTTTGCTCTACCTCAAAGGTGTTTTGCTTCCCGAAATTGAAGTGGAGGACAATGCGGCAGCCGAAAGGTTTGTGAATGAAGAACAATGGGAAGCTGTTTTCACCACACTTAAAAACAAGTTTGGGAAAGACGATGTGATTTATTACATAGAAGACAGTATAAGCGGGACAGAAACATCCATCAAATCCAGTTTAGCAGAGTTTATTGCAGATGTTTATCAGGACATGAAAGATTTTGTTCTTTTGTTTCAGAAAAACTTGCTGGCAGCAAAAGAAAATGCAGTTCTCGACTGTAAACAACTGTTTATTACCCATTGGGGATTGCGTACACTGGAAATTCCAAAGGCTATCCACCAAATCACTTTTAATATTCAAAAAGATGAAATTATTTAACAAGACAGTTGGTTTGTTGACAATTATAGTTGTGTTTTTAATACCATTTAAAAACACCATTGCACAAGATATTGATTCAATAACCATAAGTAAACTCTGCAAAGAAACCTTCACCAGCGATGTGATGTATCAAAATCTCTGGTATTTATGCAAGAATATTGGGGGAAGAAACGGCGGTTCGCCTCAGGCAGCCCTTGCAGTGGAATGGTCGAAGAAAGTGATGGAAACGATGGGCATGGACACCGTTTACAAACAGCCGATTATGGTGCACAAATGGTCGCCTGGCGAATATAAGGAACAAGCTTGGTACTACACTCCAAGTCAGGGGAAGATTGATGTGAATATTTGTGCTTTAGGCGGATCGGTTGGCACCGATTGGAAAGGAATTAAAGCCGAAATCATAGAAGTAAAATCCTTAAAGGAACTTGAAACCATTGGAAAGGGAACTATTCAGGGGAAGATTGTGTTTTTTAATCGTCCGATGGATCCTTCTTTCCTTAACACTTTCGAAGCCTATGGTGGTGCTGCCGACCAACGAGTTAGGGGTGCATCAGAAGCTGCTAAATATGGTGCAGTTGGGGTGATTGTGCGTTCTTTAACCCTTAGTAACGATAAATTCCCTCATACAGGAGTGATGCATTATGATAGTGCATTTCCCAAAATCCCTGCCGCGGCCATTAGTACAAAGGATGCCGATATTTTAAGTGAAGAAAATAAGAAGAATCCTCTTCTCCAATTCTTTTTCAGGACCATGTGTGAGACTGCACCCGATGTTCGCTCTCACAATGTAATAGGCGAGATTAAAGGCAGTACATATCCTGATCAAATCATCACCATTGGCGGACACATCGATGCATGGTGGGTTGGTGAAGGAGCTCACGACGATGGGGCTGGTTGCGTACAGACCATAGAAGTGGCTCGTTTGTTTCTTAAATTAGGCATTAAACCGAAAAGAACCATTCGATTTGTGATGTTTATGGATGAAGAAGTAGCTCAACGAGGTGGGCAGGCATACGTTAAGATGGCTCAGGACAAAAAAGAAAAGCATTATGCCGCATTGGAGTCTGATGAAGGTGGTTTATTACCTAAAGGTTTTACTTTCGATACTACTACCGAAAAAGTAGATGCCTGGCTCCCTTATATTAAATACTTCAAACCCCTCGGCATCTATGAATTCACAAAAGGGTATAGCGGAGTTGATATTAAGCACATAAAAGACTTGAATGCCACCTGCATTGGACTTTCGACCAATTCGCAAGCCTACTTCAATTATCATCATTCAGGGAATGACACTTTCGAAAACGTAAATAAACGCGAACTTCAAATGGGTGCCGCCGCCATGGCTGCCTTGATTTACTTGTTGGATAAGTACGATTTATAATATCCAGGTACTTTTCATTTTAACTTTAGGCACTTTAAGTACTCCAAGTACTTTAGGCACATTTTTATTTTTAATGTTTCATCTTTGTGAAGTATTTATACCTTTGCCTCTCCAAATAATCATACTTATTAATTTCAAATACAAATGAAAAATACAGCATTTACTCAATTTCACGAAGCACTGGGTGCAAAAATGGTTCCATTCGCAGGATACAATATGCCTGTTCAATATGAGGGAGTTTCAGCAGAGCATGAGACCGTTAGAAAGACACTCGGCGTATTCGATGTTTCTCACATGGGCGAGTTTTGGGTGAAAGGTCCAAAAGCATTTGAGTTCGTTCAATGGGTAACTTCCAATGACGCTTCCAAATTGTGGGACGGAAAAGTTCAATATTCTTGTTTCCCTAACGGAAAAGGCGGGATTGTGGACGATTTATTGGTGTATAAGATTAATGATGAGACTTATTTATTGGTTGTAAACGCTGCCAACATCGATAAGGACTGGGCCTGGTGCAATGCTCAAAACAAAATGGGTGCTGTTTTATACAACGCTTCTGATGAAATTGCTCAGTTGGCAATTCAAGGTCCTCTTGCATTAAAAGCCATGCAAAAGCTCACCGATACCCCAATCATGGATATGGAATATTACACTTTCAAGAAGGTGAATTTTGCAGGAGTTAAAGATGTAATTCTATCCACCACAGGTTATACCGGTTCGGGTGGGTGCGAAATATATTTTGCCAATGAAGATTCCCCTGTGATTTGGAATGCAGTATACGAAGCCGGAAAAGAATTCGGAGTGAAACCCATTGGATTGGCTGCCCGCGATACCTTGCGCCTCGAAATGGGTTTCTGTTTATATGGCAATGATATTGATGACACCACCTCCCCTATTGAAGCCGGTTTAGGTTGGATTACCAAGTTTACCAACGAAAAAGATTTTATTGATAAAGCCGTTTTAGCTGCCCAAAAAGAAAAAGGAACCACTCGCCGCCTCATCGGTTTCGAAATGGTTGACAAAGGTATTCCCCGCCACGAATATGAAATTTGTGATGCTGAAGGAAACTCTATCGGAATTGTTACTTCAGGCACCATGGGGCCTTCTGTGAAGATTGGTATAGGGGTGGGGTATGTTCCTGCGGCTTATGCAAAAGAAGGCAGCGAAATCTATATTAAAATCCGCAATAAAGTTTTAAAAGCCAAAGTGGTTAAATTTCCTTTTTACAAAGGTTAATCTGGTCAATGCTCAACACAAAGCCTACTGTAGAGGTCTGTTTTGCCCCTCCTCTTTATGAATATAAGCTCACACAGGAAAACTACATCACAGTAGTTGTTGATATCCTCAGAGCCAGCACTTCTATTTGTACTGCACTCTACAATGGTGCCACTAAAATAATCCCTGTCCCCACAGTGGATATTGCTTCATCTTATATTGGAAAAGGATTCCTGATTGCAGGAGAACGAGAAGGCATCAAGCTCGAAATAGCTGATTTAGGAAATTCGCCAACCCAATTTACCAAAGAAAATGTGACGGGAAGGTCAATTGTAATGACCACTACCAATGGCACACAAACCATCGAAATGGCTAAAACTGCCGACCAGGTTGTCATTGGAGCATTCGTTAACATTAGCATTCTTGCCGAGTGGCTCATTGCTCAGCATAAAAATGTGATAATCTTTTGCTCAGGCTGGAAAAACAAAGTGAATCTTGAAGACAGCGTGTTTGCAGGTGCCTTATGCGAAAAGCTGCTCACCAATAATGCCTTTGAAAACATTTGTGACTCAGCATCGGCAGCCCTGGATTTATGGTCGATTGCCCGCCGCGACCTTAATCATTACATCGATAAAGCCCTCCACAACCAACGCCTGACCCGCATGGGATTCGAGGATGTTATCCCCTATTGTTTAACAAACGACCTTGCTCCTGTTGTCCCTGTTTTAAAGGATAATGAGATTGTGAAGGCTTGATAAAACACTTTCCCTTATTAATTGAATTATCCCGCCCTTTTATGAAGAGCGGGATTTTTTTTAACAAAACCGAAATCTTTTTCTTGAAAATGTCATATCAAATAAATATTTGTACATTTGCTATTCTAAAATCAGTCATTATGTAAAAGCCAAAACAGATAAAAATATTGCGTTGCTAAAGCATTTCTCTAACTGAAAACGACCAAAATTCAAAGGGAAGAAATGGCTAAGGTGAACGCACCCGAATGGGTGTGTTCCTTTTGCTTCATTTCAGTCCCTTAAGGTGCTTGGTCGTACCTCAGTTAGCTGGAAACTAAAAAGCATAGGTTCACGCCCTTTTTTATTTGCAAAAAAGTGAGAGCAACCTAAAAAAGTGGAATCCAGAAATCACTTTAAATAACGGGGCGTTACTGAAAAGCCATAAGAGTAAGATGTTTAATTGAATTAATATGAAAACATTTTTAAATGCATTTATTTTATTAGCAATATTATCAAGTTGCACTGATCCTGTTGAAAAGGCAACAGAAACTATAGATAAAAAACTTGAAGTAGTACTTTCTGATGATATTCAATTTGTCAGTTCATCAATGTACTTTATCAATTACTCTGTTATTACAAATTATTGGTACGATAAAGAAAGTTCATACCGAGATATTCTAAACGATTGTTTTAATACAGGAATTATAAAATTACAAAAATTAAAAGATAGATCTGATGAAATTATTACTTCAGATGTTTCAATTCAAAATGCTCTAAGTAAACTAAATCTTCAAATTGATAGTGCTTTAGTCGATTTAAAGCAAAAGAAAAAAGCTTGTGAAAGTTTAAACGGACTATTTGGGATGATGTATTTTGGAGGGTCAGCTGGAGCTTATGATTTGGCTGATGCTTTAAATAATTCATCTAAATCAGAAAAAGAAAGAAAAGAAAAAGAAAAAACACAATTTCCAAATGATGTATTAAAAGCTTTTAATGAATTAGAAGAAGTTCTTGAAAAAAAGTATTATCAAGAAGTTAGTGAAAACATTTTTAGATTTGAAACGGATGCCATTGATAATAGAAATATTAATCGTGAACAACATAAAGAAATTAGAGCTTATTTAAAAAAGAAATTTAAGATTGAAATATTAAAAAATGATAAAACAGAGGATACAAAATGTAGAGAAAGGATGATAAATTCATTATTTGAAGAGTTTGATAATAGTCATCCTATACATGAAAATTAAGTTCATCAATGAAAAGTAATCTATAATTACAAATAACAATTTTAATTAAAAATACAATGAAAAAAACATATATTCTTATTTTATCATTTATTTTATTCTTGAGTTTAAACTCACACTCTCAAGAATTAAGTATATCCGATTTAATAAATTTACAAAGTAAAAATTTAGACTATATCAATAATTTCTTAACATTAAAATCATGGGAGTTTCACTCTTCTGACATTAAATCATCTGAAAATAAAAAAACTTCTGAAAATAATGATGAAGAAGAAAATTCTGAAGATAACAATGCAATTAATACTTCTGAAAATACAAATAAAATTACAACTATTGAATGGTCATATAATAAATCGAAATATAACAATAAGGCCGAAGCTTGGTTATATTTATATGAACAAGAAGGATTTTCGCATTCAATAGGATATCAAACAAATAAAATAAATTTCAATAAGTTAAAAAATACAATTCAATCTTATGGATTCAAATTAGATGAAACTGCGGCAGAAGAAAATGCATTAGTAACAAGATATAAAAATGATAAACTTGAAATTATTTTTATCACATTAAAAGAAAATAAAGGATATTCCTATGAAAATGATTTACATTATCTAATTAAAATCATTAACTATAAAGAAATTGAAGATTTAATTGCACTTGTAAAAGAAACAGAAATGAAAGCTATTCAAGAAAAGTTCAAAAAGGAACAAGAGGAACAACAAAAAGAAGAAAACTATCAAACCTTTATAAATAAAGCGGACAAAGCTTTTGAAAATAAAGATTTTGTTGAAGCTAAAAAGAACTATATTGAAGCTTCAAAAATTAAAACTAATGAAAATTATCCAATAAATAAAATAGAAAAAATAAATAAGATTATTGATTTTTTATCCGAAAGAAAATACCAAGTCTATAATTATAAAGAACAAAATATTTTGGAGTATAACAAAACAAATTCACTTATTATTGATAATTTAAAGAAGGTATTAAATAGTAACTTGATGGGAAATTCTAATTTTAATTTAACTTATTATATCGATACATTAAATAAAACAACATTGGAACTAAAAGAAGATATTAATTCTAATAAACAATTAATCAATACCATTAGACCTACCTTAAATAATATTAATTTAACTCCAATTTTAATAAACGGTTATTCAATAAATGCAAAAGCTGAATATGATTATTCAATTGCTATTGATAGAAAAGAATTTAAAGTAAGAAAAAACTTTAGGGGCATAAAATTACTTAGAAATCCATCTAAATTATATGAAAATGAAATCTTAAATTTAATAACTACAGCTCCTACTGGAAAATTTAAAATCGAAATAAATAAAAGAACAATTAATAATAATGATTTTTCAGAAAATAAAATTATTTCTTATAGAGGTAAAGGTGGAGCATCAAATATGATTCTATCAATTCTAGTCCCAGGATTAGGTGATAAATATGTAATGCCAAATAATCATGGATTAGCAATTGGAATTTTTTCATATGCTTTAATTGGAGGTGGGATTATTTCTAAATTATATTCAGAAGCTGAATATATTAAATATAAAAAAGCAACTAATCCAACTGATATTTCAAATTATAAAAACACGTCAGATATTCTCAATTATTCTTTTTACGCTCTTGTAGCTTCTGGTTCCATTATTTGGTTAACTGATATTATTAAAGTAGCATACAAAGGTGCTCAAAATAGTAAAGCAAATAAATCATTTAAAAAAGGGTTAGGATTAAGTTTCAATGTTAACATGAATTCAGTAAAATTAGCTATGAATTATTGATAAATATATTCCTCTCTTAGTCCCAATTGCAAAACTTACTTTACAATAAATCAATATTTGCATTTATCCATTTCACCAACAAAAAAATCCCGCCCTTCCAAAAAAAGAGCGGGATTTTCTATTTCCCTTTAGCCAAAAAAACTTATAACTCCCTTTAGCCTATAACAACAGGAACATGGGTAGTTGTTCCTCTCTTAATAGTAACATTCATTGTAACCACAACTGTACCATTTAAAGTGCCGGTCAATACATCTTTACCGGCTTTAACTTCTTCAATCAGTGCATTACCATCTA
>JBAWXL010000028.1:0-24549 GCA_037144095.1 Bacteroidota bacterium | reverse complement strand
TGTCCGAATGAGCCTAAGGCACCCATGATGTTGGCATGTGAGTCAGTTGAAACAAATGTACTTCCGGGCCATACCATACCTTTATCAATAGCGATATGAGTTCCTACTCCGGCATCAACATCAAAAACCTTAATATCGTTTTCGCGGGCATACTGACGGCAATAGTGTTGATTGGCTGCATATTTTTGATCAGAACCACCGGGGTTGCAATCAAAAGTAAAAATGGTTTTAGAAGCATCATGCACACTAAAACCATTGTCGATAAGGTTCTTTACCACATTTGCACCACCAAAATCTCTGGCTGCGCGTGTATCGATGAGCACATCTATTATTTCTTCAGGTTTCACAACGCTTTGGTTGGAATGATTGGCGAGGATTTTTTCTATTATTGTCATAGTGAATTATGTTATTGGGTTATTTTGTTATTAAGTTAATTGGTTGGTAACTTATTAAGTTAATTGGTTATTATGTTATTTATTGGTTTGTGATTTGGCATTTTTTAGATATAAAATATACCCGTTTAAAACTTTAATTTGATTATCGAATATTAATTTTATTGTGTTAAATTCATCTTGAGTAATATATTGTTCATCTAAAGCACAATAGATATGTTCTAAAGTTTCATATAAAGAACCTCTGGCTTGTCTGCAGAATTGAACATTCTCTTGAAAATGAAATCTGCCAAATCCTTCTGCAATATTTGCCGCAATTGATCTTGAAGCTCTCAATATCTGAGAAGTTAAACTGAATTTTTCTTCATTTGGAAATGCTTTAGTTAATTTAGAAATGTCTTTTCTAAATTCTCTTGCTAATTTCCAGGCATCTAAATCTTCAAGATTGTACATACAATAAATCAACGAGACTAATAACCCATTAACTCAATAACCATTAACTATTTTCTACTTAAGTCTGTCTTTAAATGGTTCAAACGTCATAAAATCCGCATGGTGTACAACAAAAGCTTCGGTGGTGCGCTTAACCATATCGCCTTCTCCAGCATGGGTAGCAATGATGTGACAAACTTCTGCTGGAACTCCGCATTGTTCTGCTAATGAAACTCCTGAAAATGGATGACGAAGATATTTCCCATACTTTCCTTGAACAGATTTTCCGTCTATTAATTCATATTCTAACAACTTGCCTACATCTGCTAAGATAGCACCTGCAATTAACACATCCATGTTTACAGGTAAATCATCTTTGAAAAAAGTATTCATTTTAGTTCCGCAATCCCAGGCGATGTGAACTACGGCTCTTTTATGATCCATAAATGAAACCTTTAAATCGGGTCCACATAGCAAAGTGAAAGGAATAGTTTTTAAATCATTTGGAGTTAAAACACTCTTCTCTAAGGCTAATGCCCATGTATTTGTTGTTTGTTCTTTAAGTTGTGGGTTTTTAATCCACTCTAATTCTGGCCAAAGTAATTTGGCTTTTTCTATAAATTCGGGTTTAATGTTGATACACATAATTATTTAGTATTAAATTGTTTGCAAAGTAATGAAATCCCCTTTATTTACACAAATAAAATTTTTAAATCGAAACTACAAAGTATGTCGTGATAAGAATTTTGGAAGTTTTCCTAAATGAATGGTCTGAAAATCACCATCAATAAACTTTCCTATTTTGCTTAAACTTTCACCGGCACCACATTCGATAAATAATTTAATGCCGGATTGATTCATCGTTTCAACAGTGGCTTGCCAATTCATTCTATTATGAATATTGTTGGCTAATTCTATTGCGATTTCAGCGGTGGAAGTAATAAAATATTGGTTTAATAAAGAGACTATTGGAACATTTGGAGTTTGAATCTCAAGTCCACTGATATAGTTGCTAAATTCGGCTGCAGCTTTATGCATAAACCTCGAATGGTAAGGACTGTTTACTTTCAGAATACGGCAATATAAAGCACCTTCTTCAGTGGCTCTTTGTACAATCTTCTCAACTATTGGTCTTATCCCTGAAATCACATATGTATGCTGATTATTTCGATTGATGATTTCAACAGTATCTTTTTCTTCGCCAATTAATTCAATTATATCATTTTCGGTAAAACCAACAATGGTTGCCATTGAATATGTATTTCCTTGAGTGTGATTTGTTATTATCTGAAATGCTTTTTGAATCAAATCTAAACCTGTTTTAAAAGAAATTGCTCCGGTATGATACAAGGCAGCGTAAATTCCCATACTGTAACCGCTTACAAGTGAAGGTTTAATATGTAAAGAAGTAAGAATATCAGAAACAGCACAGCTAAAAATATACGCAAGGTATTGTGAAGGAAGCTCTTCCCCAATAAAATTATTACTTTCTTCATCAAATGAGGTGAAATTGTATGAAGTAATGCTCTGAGATTGTTTTAAGAGTTTTTCAATATTATAGCCAAACGAACTTATAATATCTTTTTCGTTTCCAAAATACTCATTTACAAAAGGAGGAAAAATAAATGCAAGTTCCTGATTCAAAGCGAAGTTTTATTTAGAAAATAAAATAAGTTTGAAAAATAATAATCCTTCGGAAGGATAATGAAATGCAGTTTCAATGTTTTGAACACCTATTTCAAGGGAAAGGTCTTTTAAATAGCCTGAAAGATGAACATCAAATTTGTTTGCATTGCTAATGTTAAGCTCCACATCAGTCCATTGAGCAGGGGAATTGGTCCAACTTATGCCAAACGCTTTAAAAGCCGATTCCTTACAGGAGAAAGCCAATGGAAAATAAGAGGAAGCGCCTTCCTGATTTAAGTGACTTAATTCGTATTCGGTAAAAACTTGTTCCTTACAAGGAAAATTAAACTGATTTAATGAGAAATACTTGTCTATTCTTGCTGTTTCAAGCAAATCAATGCCACATCCCAATACGCCTGCCATAAAAAAGTGAAACTAATTATAGTTCAATTATTTTATTTTCGTGTTCAATAATCAGGAGAGTGGAGTCGATGAGTTGACCAATGGTATCTACGGGATGTTTCAGCACGTATTTTCCGATGGTTTTCAGGTCAATATTCAGACTGTATTTCTTTTTAAAAATCTCAATGAGTTCGAGGAACATGAGTGAGTCACCATCAATGTCGCGAATTATATTTGTATCATCGTTAATATCGGAAGCATCCACATCACATTCTTCCATAAAGAAGTTGTAAACAACTTCCGATACTTCGTTCCTTGTGTTTTCAGTAATTTTAGCCATAGCAATTTTATTTAGCCGGCAAAGGTACAAAAACCTAATGTTTTTTCAAAACGATGACTGCATTGTGCCCTCCAAAAGCAAATGAATTGGAGAGTGCATAATCAATTTTATGAGCACGGGCAGCATTAGGAACATAGTCTAAATCAAGCTCAGGATCGGGGACATCAAGATTAATGGTGGGCGTAATCAGCTCATTTACGATACTCTGAACAGTGATAATGGTTTCAATTGCGCCGGCTGCCCCAATGGTATGACCTATCATAGACTTAGAAGATGATATCGGAATTTGGTAAGCAATATCTACAAAAACCTTTTTAATTGCCATGGTTTCATATTTGTCGTTTAAAGTAGTTGAAGTTCCATGGGCATTAATATAATTAATATCAGAAGCTTGGATTCCTGCATTTTTCAAAGCTGAATCTATGGCAAATGCAATGCCTTCACCATCTTTCTTTGGAGCCATGATGTTGTAGCCTTCGCTGGTGAGGGCGTAATTAACCATTTCGGCATACATTTTTGCATTCCTTTTTTTGGCAGAATCTTCCGACTCGAGCACTAAAACGCCGGCGCCTTCGCCAATTACGAAACCATCGCGGTTCAAAGAGAAAGGCTTGCTCGCCTTTTCGGGTGGAGTGTTCTCGGTTGAGAGTGCATACAACTCATTAAATCCTTCGATTTCCTCAAAATTCACAATCGAATCGGCTCCTCCAACTATTACCACATCTGCTTTCCCTGTTGTAATCATATCATGTCCCAATGCCATGGCATAAGCCGAAGAAGCACAAGCTGAGGTAACTGTGAAGTTTGCTCCCAATAGTTCATACTCCAGCGAAATCCATGCCGACATGGCGTTTGCCATACTTTTGATTACCTTATTTTGAGCTGTGGTGCCTTTTTCGGAAGAAGTGTTTGCCGTACTCACTACCCCTAATATCACAGCACATCTGGTTCTATCCATTTCATTAAAATCGATTCCACTATGTGCGATAGCATCTTTGGCAGCCACATAACACATTTTTGTCACCCGTGTCATTTGTTTTGCAAGCCTTTTGCTGACATACTTTTCAGCATATTCATCGAAAGTATCGGGTACCTGGGCGGCAATTTGTGTTTGTAAACTACTGGCATCAAACAAGGTGATTGGACCCACTCCACTTACTCCCTTCTTTAGGTTTTCCCAGTTTTCGTCGAGTGTAAGTCCTAATGACGAAATCATACTCATTCCGGTGATTACTACTTTTCTGCTCATTGTTTTTTCTTTATCTTTTTTTGAGATAAGACCCAAATTCCAAAACTTGTCTAACGGCAGTCAGGTTTCAAATTCAAAGACCCATGGGGTTCCTTCGTAGAGGAGTTTCTTTCGAAAATTTGAAATAAACTGGTCTTATTCATTGTTTATTATCATTTAAAATAATTGAAATTCTTTAGTATTATCAACTAAAAAATACAATTCTTGTTCATTCACTTTATCTTCTTTTTTATTTTAAACTTCTGCCAATCTTGGAATTTGAGACTTGGGATTTGGAATTTGAGACTTATTCACTTGCAATTGTTGGTTAGGTCTGCAATAAGGTCGAACGGTCCGTTTTCCATGCCAAAATATTCTTTAAGTGCTTCGTTAAGTTCATTTTGTTCTATCATGTTATTATCCGAATAATAGCGTGCCGCGTTTAGATAGGCATTCATCAAGCGTTTCCTGATTTTTTCTTTCAATTCCTCATCCGGCATTTCATCATGGTGTTGGTCTGAAATGGGATACTGATAAAAGCCTTCGCCGGTTTTTTGTCCCAAATTTCCTTGCTCAATATATTGCTGCAAAAGGGAAAGTAGTGGGGCATATTTTTCTGTTTTCGACTGACGGGCATATTGTTGAATGGAAGCATGCATCACGTCGATGCCCACACTGTCGAAAAAGTCGAAGATACCAATGTTAAATATTTCGCTAACCAACTTATCGAGCACAGCATAATTTAAATGATGCTCCTGTTGCACGAAAAAGGCTTCGTTTTGCAACTCAAGGGCAATTTTATTCAGGAAAAAGGCATTCGTTTCGTCTTGTAGGATGGGTTTACGTTGGATTTGCCGGCAAAAATTGACAATTTCGGCAAGAGTATTGTCGTTTGTCTTTTCGCTGCGAATGATTTCAACCCTGCTTTTCATCCCGATAGGATAGAAAAAATGCAAACCCACACAATTTTGCGGATGCGAATAATGGGCAGATAAGATGGATGGCAAAATAGATGACGAATTGGAGGCGATGAGGGCGTGGGGGTTGTTGATTTGGTTTAATTTTTCGAACAAATTGATTTTATCGCTTTCGTTTTCCCAAATGGCTTCGATAATCAAATCGCAGTCAGCCAACGAATTGAGGTCGGTGCTGATGAGAGTGGTCTTATATTTATGATCCAAATCCATTGCCGTAATTAAATTGTATTTGAGCATACGGCTAAATTTTTTAATCAAACTCCTCCTCAAGTCGTTGGGGTCGATGGAAATGTGGCAAACCCATGTAAGTTCGAACGGAAAGGGTAGCAGATAGTAAAACAAATCGGTGCCCATCTTTCCGCTGCCAATGATTCCGATTTTATTTATTGAATTTTGCATCTTTATTTTTTTAATAAAAAACATCGGGATATCAAACTGCAAGCCTTAGCCACATAGTAAAAAAATCATTAAAAATTTTACTAAGACCCCTAGACTAAACAGCTTACAGCCTGATTCCCTAATGTCTTATATCTGACAAAAATACAATTTTCTAATGAAAGTAGGCTGAATAGCACTGAAATAATTAAAAAAGTCGGCAGTTTTCAGTCGGCAGTCGGCAGTTTTCAGTCGGCAAACTTCAAAAAACCAACTGACTGGAATTTGTATTTGCAGACTTCCGACTGTGGACTACTGACTTTTTTTATTCAACAGATATATCCAACAGAAATCCCTAAGGAATAAAGAAAATATGCACTTCGCTCCAGGGACCGGCAAGTTCTGGATATTCTACAATATATTGTCTTGCATACACATACACTTGCTTCCCACGATATTTTTGATCAAAAGTAAGCAAGTTAATCGATTTGGTATGAATTTCTCTGTAGAATACTTCATCCACATTAGCAGGAGGAGTTTTACGTACTTTTCCGGCTTCATCAAAATCTGTTTCCAGGGTAGGATCAATAATACAAAAAGCCAATTCAACTGCATTGGCTCCGGGAGCAATGCCGCTGGTTTCGCTTTCGATAGGTGTGCAAATAACTTTTACATTGGCTGAACCTTCAGCTATGGAAGAAACTGAGGTTTGCGTTTCAAGGGCTTTCGATTTTTTTGAATGATGTTCAACAGGTTCTGCGATGTTCAGCATTCTTCTATCTTCAACAGTAATATGGGCACTTCCACTCATGCGCACCAGAATAGGTTGGAAAAATGCAATAAAATTCTTCATGGCATTTTTTACTTGCTGAGTGTTTTTTGGAGCATTAGGATTGGTATGGATTTCATAAACTCCCGGCGACGAAGGGTTGCCGGTGTAACAAATTGTCAGAAAGGCAGTGGTAGCAATTATTTCGGCGGAAGACATACCCAACCTTTCGCCATTGCTTAATGTTTGGTTCTGCGGAACTATTTTGAGCCAGGCTTCTACTCTTTTCAAATACAAGTCATACTCAGCATAAGTCCGCGGAATACGAGGTAATTTTTTCACGATAATTATTTTTAATTGTTTGTATTTTAAGTTATTAAATTATGTTTTTTAATTTTATTTTGTTAGAAAAACTATTTGATAAACCGGTTTTCTAATTTGATAAACCGCTTTAGCAAACTGA
The DNA here is from genome assembly GCA_037144095.1 of Bacteroidota bacterium. Classification (GTDB taxonomy): domain Bacteria; phylum Bacteroidota; class Bacteroidia; order Bacteroidales; family CAIXTV01; genus CAIXTV01. The sequence continues at coordinate 17,545 of JBAWXL010000028.1, read as the reverse complement.
TAAACTGGTTTAGCAATTCGATTTACCGGTTTAGCAAATCGAAAAACCGGTTTTTCAAATCAATTTACCGGTTTAGCAAACTCATAAACCGGTTTAGCAAACTGAAAAACCGGTTTAGTAAACTGAAAAACCGGTTTAGCAAATTGAAAAACCGGTTTAGCAAATCGAAAAACCGGTTTAGTTTTTTAAAAAACCGGTTTAGCAGTCAGCTAAATTAATTTTAAAAGGCGCTGCATTGCTTTCTTAAATCATAATACTACTGAGCTGAAAACGAACAGTGTTAGCATGAAATGTAATTATGCAGCAATTGCACAGAACAACGGCGATGTGAATCGGGAATTTGGATGATTGGGGTATAAAACCGGCTGACCGAAATCAGCAACGAGAAATATACCTATAAAAAGGGGGGTGGTTCGCAAAAAATTTGCAAAAACAATTCGTTTTGTAGGAAAAGTGACTTTGAGCAACCCTTAGGTCGACTGAAAGTTTTGCTCAGAAAGTCGAATAGCAGATAATTGAAATTCGTTTTCATATGATTAATTATAAAAGAAAGTTTGCCATTTTTGCTTTACAATAAATTTCGCGGCTAAAGTACGAAAATAAATAATAGGTTCAACCAAATGATGAAAAAAAAATTGAATTAGGCTGAAGATTATTAGTTAGAAGGCTGAAGAGGGGGTTGTTGGTAATCGGTAATCGGTTGTTGGTAATCGGTGATCGGTGTTTGGTAATCGGTGATTTGGAATTTTAAATTATTGTTGTTTAATTGATTATGAGTTAAGCTAAACGCATTGCCGATGGTGGACTGATGACTGCCAACTTATTATTGTGGGTGATGCCTTCTGAACCTAACAGGTTTCCAAAACCTGTTAGGTTTTTCCTTTCATATAATATAAGGAGTATAAAAATGGTTAAACGAAACAAAATTCAATATTTAGCACTGCCCCCTCCACCTGACAGCCTAACTGTTGAAACAGCTAAATGCCTAAAAGTCTAAAAAAAACAGTAATTTTGAACTCCAAAATCTCTCAAAATGTCGCGACTGGTGCTCGATCTTCATGAAATATATAATAAGGGCAAAAAAATAGATGCTGCCCTGCAAGATATTATTGAAGAAGCCGTTGAGCGAAAAATAGATTGGATAGAAATTATCCCTGGAAAGGGTAGCGGACAACTGAAAAAGAAAGTGCTCCGCTTTTTAGCCCAAAAAGAAATAAAAAAACTCTATCACCGATTGGAAAAAGACAGTAATAATTTCGGAAAAATATTTGTGTATTTTAGGTTTTAGCTTATTGGGGGGATTTAAGATTTATGATTTAAGATTTAGGGGGCATAGTAAATCATTAATCAATGATTGCCGTCAGAAAATCTTGTTATTAAATCTTCTTATAAATCACATTAATTTCCATCATAAATGATTTGCCAATTTATATTTTTAATATCCTCAAGATTTAAAAGATATCTTTTGACAAAATTAGATTTTTTCGTAACTTCTTCCCAACCGTATTTCTCAATTGTATCTATTGAAAAAATTAATACCCTGCATTTGTAACCATCTGCATTTACCATAAAGTCTTCCCAATATCTTGGTTTATTATATAAACCTGCCGTACAACCCGTATCTATTCTAAAACGCTCCATTTCCTTATCTGTAAAATTAGAACTTTTAAAGGGAAATCTATCATTGTTTGAATGGAAGCAATATATTGCTTTACTGGTCTTATTAGTAATTTTAATATTCCTACTATCTACATGGTCATAAATACAACTTATAAAACAAAGAAGCGTTAAAAATATCAAACTACAAATTGGAATTTTGATTTTATTATAAATACTCATATAGTTATTATAGTTATTGGGTGATATTTGGATTATAATAAATGGTATAATGAATTTATTTTAAGCCGTATTTCTTTTGTAAAATTAAACATTTTCGCAAAACCCAACTCAATAAAAATTACAGTATCCCCAAATCTTAAATCCTAAATCTTAAATCTTAAATCCTTTCCTTACTCCAAAGCTTTCCTATTAAATATAGTAAAACCAAAACTGAGCATAATCGAGTATTGTTCGTCGTTGCGATCGTAATAATTTGCACTCAAACTCAGTGGACCAAATAGGGTATGATACACCAACACCGACGAAGCCATAAAATAGCGTTCGGCAAAAGGTTTTCCAAATTTGGCAGTGTTATCCGTTTGCCGCAAAATTTCCTTATAAGGTTGAAAAATATATGCTTCTAAGCGCAGATGAAGCTTTTTCTGAATTACGAAAACGTTTTTAATGCCGCCGGCTAAATAATTATAGGCGATATAATGCCGCAGAAAAAGCGTATTACTTTCAGGAATTGGCGCAAAGGCAGGAGCCACCAAAATACTCGAAGCATAGTTGTCCAACAATTGCTGGTTCGACAAATAGCCCTCAAGATGAAAGCCCAAATGCCACAATCCAATGCTCTTAAAATAATTCATATACTTCACATGAGCATGAAAAATATCGTGCTCGCCCCTGTTTATGGTCTTAATTAAAGAGGTAGAACCCGGAACCGTTTTTTCCCAGGCTTTCACATATCGACATTCCGACACAAACTGAATGCCGGTCCATGAATATTGTCGTTCGTTCAGCGAATTGATTTCGAACAACATATAAGGCGAAACCACATCGAAATGCGTCATATCAGCAGTGTCCGAACGCGAAAAATTGTTGGTTTGATAATAATCGTTATTGAGGTATCCTCCCGTTACGCCCAATTCAAACTTACCCTTGGTAGAGGCAGGCATACCTGCATTCAGACGAAGAAAAGTTTCGGATTTAATCAAAAACGAAGGGGTTTTATCTTCATAAAAATGCGTAGAACTTGAGAAATAATCAAACTGATTATACGTAATAGCCGTTTCTAAATAAAATGGAGTTCGATTAGGAAGATCAACCCTCCACATGAGTTGCCCCGAATTGTAAAACTTTCCGAAATACACATTGCCGGCAACCGTACTGGCGGTTGCTCCCAGGTATTTATAGCGCAATTCAAGCATAATTTCGTTCATCGAACTCGAAGAAAGATTGCCGCCAAGTTGTGCCACCAGGTTTTTATCTCTTTTCACGTCCAAAAACATATCATACGATGCATTCCCAAAGTTATATCTAAGCTTGGGCGTAACCGATTCGATTTTATCATCAGCCACCAGTTTAAAATACTCTTTCTTTATATCATTAATACTGGTTTTCACGCGATGCTGTTTCAGCAAGCGATTAATATACAGCGACTGAAGGCGGCTAAGCCCACTTATATAGATATTGTCAATTTCAATCGGAGGGCACTTTTTATTAAATGCCTGCCGGCGAATATTAATTTCATTTTTGCTGATTGAATCGTGAACCATCTTTTTGATTTCGGGCATCCGGCGCATGGTTTCTACATAAGCGCTGTCAATATTTCTTTTTAAATAGGTCAAATCGGTAACTCCACTTGCAATCAAATGTGGTGAAATTAAAATACTTTTTTCGGCATATAAATTAAAATTGGTTTGCCCCATTACCACACATTCTATCTGAGAAAAAACATCATCCTCGTCAGGCGGAAGGTCGCCACGTACAGCTTTACTCCCGATCACTACATCGGGTTTAAAATCCTCATACATCACATCCGCCGGAAAATTATTGACAATACCTCCGTCCATCATCAAATCGCCATTCACCTTAATAGGTTTAAAAAATATAGGATAGGTCATCGAAGCCCGCACCGCATCTCCCACATCCCCATTTCGAAACACCACGGCTTTGCTCGTCTCTACCTTAGTCGCCACACAGCGAAAAGGGACAAACAAACTGTCAAAATTACCCTTGCACGCAACATTTGATCCGGCAAATATTTGCATAATGGCAAAATCCATTTGATAAGGCGAAATGAAATTGGTAGGAAGTTTTGATTTAAAAGTAGTGTCGTAATTAAATTTCATTTGCACCCAATAGGGTGTTTTTCTTTGTTGTTTGAAATAATAAATATAACTGTCTTCAATCTCCCCACTTGCCCAGCGGGCATAATCTTTTGACATAACAAGTTGCTCAATCTGGTCGGGTGAGTATCCGGCGGCATATAATCCACCCACAATGGCACCTGCAGAAGTTCCGGCAATATAATCAATTTTAATGCCTTGCTCCTCAAGAGCCTTAAGCAAACCCACGTGGGCTAAGCCTTTTCCGCCCCCACCACTTAATACAACCCCAACCCTTTGTGCATTTGCAAAAGGGGAAAATACTCCCAAAAGAAGAAAAACCAAAAGAATTTGACGTAGTTTCATAATGATAAAAAAAACCTTCGCCAAATGTACAAAAAGGAATATTACAAAATACGAAAATGAAAATTAAACTTTTTCTAAAGCTTGATTCAAGTCGTTTATAATGTCTTCAACATTTTCAATTCCAACTGAAAAACGAACCAAACCATCCGTAATACCGGCTTTTTGTTTCGATTCGATCGACATTTTAGAATGCGTCATCGATGCCGGATGTTGAATTAAAGTTTCTACACCACCTAATGACACTGCCAAAATGCAAAACTGAACATTGTTCATCAATGTTCTTCCTGCTTCAACACCACCTTTCAGCTCAAAACTAATCATGCAACCTGGTCCATCCATTTGTTTTTCAGCTAATTCATATTGAGGATGAGAAGTTAATCCGGGATAAATCACCCATTCAACCTTTGGATGATTTTGCAGAAATTCAGCAACTTTCATTGCACTTTTCTGAGCATAATCCATTCGAATAGATAAAGTCTTCAACCCACGAATCACCATATAAGCCTGATGAGGATCCATATTACAACCTAAACTTATCATCATACTACGAAGTTTTTTATAAATTGCAGGGTCTTTAGCAACAATAATTCCGGCAACAATATCAGCATGACCATTAATAAATTTAGTCATAGAATGAAAAACAACATCCACTCCAAATTCAATAGGTCTTTGTAAATATGGACTGCAAAAAGTGTTGTCCACTACTACAATTAAATTATGTTTTTTTGCAATTTCGACACAAGCAGCCAAATCTGTAATTTCCATCGTTGGATTTGCAGGCGTTTCGATATATAACATTTTGGTATTCGGACGAATTGCTTTTTCAATTTCTTCCAAATGAGCAGTATTCACATAAGTTGATTCTACACCAAATCGCGACCAATGATCTTCCATCACAACACGAGAAGGACCATATACTGCAGCAGAACTAACCAAATGATCACCCTTGCTTAACAAAGCCATATAAATTGTGTTCACAGCAGCCATCCCTGAACTAACGGCTATTCCGCCAACTCCTTTTTCGAGAGCAGCTACTTGATTTTCTAAAGCGGTAATAGTGGGATTTCCTATTCGGGTATAAATATAACCCTTATCTTCGCCGGCAAAACAAGCGGCTCCATGTTCGGCACTCTTAAAAGCAAATGTTGAAGTTTGATAAATTGGAACTGTGGCACTGCCTAAAGCGTCAACATGATCACCGCCATGTATTAATATTGAGTTGAATCCAAGATCTTTTTGATGCATAATATTTCTATGATTTATTAGTTTTTTTAATGAGTTGCAAAAGTACATATTGTATTTTAATTTCCATTACCCGGGCATCTAATAAATGTAAAATATTGCCGAGAAAAATATTTTTAATGAAATTATGAATAAATTAAGAAGAAACATCGGAAATTATTGTAATTTTGCAGATGAATTATAAGTGGAATTCTGTGAAATAAATCGCAAGAGATTGGTTTCCAAACGACCTCTTATTAAATTCAATAAACATAAATCGAATTATTATTCTGTTTTTTAAAGTAAAATAAAAAATTAGCTATTGAAAAGTTTTAATATTGGGAACATTGAAATAAAAGTCCCTATCATTCAAGGAGGTATGGGGGTTGGCATTTCATTATCAGGATTAGCTGCTGCCGTTGCAAATCAAGGGGGGGTTGGAGTAATCTCTACTGTAGGCGTTGGTCAGATTGATAATAAGCCTTATACTAATTTTAGAAAATCGAATATTGATGCCTTGGCCGAAGAAATTCAAAAAGCAAGAAGATTATCTAATGGTGTTATTGGCGTAAACATAATGGTTGCACTTAGCAATTTTGCCGACATGGTGGAAACATCTATCAGGGAAGGAGTTGATATCATTTTTTCTGGTGCAGGACTTCCATTAGATTTGCCAAAATATTTAACTGAAGGTTCAAATACTAAATTAGTCCCTATTGTATCTTCAGGAAGGGCCACTAACATTTTATGCAGCAAGTGGATGAGTAATTACAATTATTTACCCGATGCAATTGTTATAGAAGGTCCAAAAGCAGGAGGTCATTTAGGTTTTAAACCTGAACAAATTGAAGACGAAGATTTTCAGTTAGAAAAACTTTTACCTGAGATATTAGCTGTTGTTAAGACTTATGAAGAAAAATACAATAAAATAATTCCTATTATTGTAGGGGGAGGCATTTATACAGGAGCAGATATTTATAAATTTATATCGATGGGAGCTGCAGGTGTTCAAATGGGAACACGATTTGTTGCAACCTATGAATGTGATGCTTCTGATACTTTCAAACAAGCATATATTGATGCCAAAGAAGAAGATATAACCATCATTAAAAGCCCTGTCGGTTTACCAGGAAGAGCAATCCTCACCCCATTTCTAAAAGACACTTTGTTAGGTAAGACCAAACCCGTTCATTGTAGTTTTCATTGTATCGTAACTTGTGATTTTAAAACTACTCCTTATTGTATTGCCGATGCTTTATTGCAGGCTCAAATTGGAAATTTAGATGACGGCTTTGCATTTTCAGGAAGCAATGCGTACAGAATTAAAGAAATCATTTCTGTTGAAACATTATTCAATGAACTTATTGCTGAATATAATTTAGCAGAGAACTAGTAGACTTTTTTATTTATTGCTTAGAATCAGATAATCTTCCCATTTAATATTACCAAATCAATTTTATTGCTCCCAAAAGCATAAGGCATATATTGATATGAAGGAATTGGGCTGGTAATAAAAATGTTCGCTTTTTTCCCGATACTAATACTTCCTAAAGTATCAGAAACTCCCATCGCATATGCACCATTTAATGTAACGGCATTGATTGCTTCTTCCGGTGTCATTTTAAACATTATACAACCCATAGAAAGAATTAGTTGCATATTTCCGGAAGGAGAAGACCCCGGATTGAAATCGCTTGCTAAGGCAATGGGTAAACCTGCATCTATCATCTTTCTTGCCGGAGCATGTACCATATTTAAAAAGAAAGCTGCCCCTGGTAAGAGTGTCGGCATCGTTTCTGAGTTTAAAAGACATTTTATTTCTTCATCTCCGGTAAATTCAAGATGATCAACCGATAAGGCATTGTATTTAACCCCAGCCTGAATTCCACCAGAATAATCTAACTCATTTGCATGAATTTTTGGACGCAAGCCATATTTCAATCCCGTCATTAAGATTCTTTCAGTGTTTTCAACAGTAAAAAATCCACGGTCGCAAAACACATCAATGTAATCCGCAAGATCTTCCGCTGCAATCATTGGAATCATCTCATTAATTATTTGATCAACATATTCATCCTGATTCCCTTTAAATTCGGGTGGAACCGCATGTGCCCCCAAAAAAGTAGATTTAATGGTAATGGGTGTCAATTCTTTTAATGTTCTGATTACCCTCAACATTTTTAATTCACTTTCAGTGCTCAATCCATAGCCACTTTTAATTTCAACCGCACCCGTTCCAAAGTTGATTATTTCGTAAATTCTGACTAATGCTTGCTCTACCAATTCTTCTTCGGAAGTTTCTTGTAGTTTTTTTGCAGAATTTAAAATTCCGCCTCCTCTTTTAGCAATTTCCTCATAACTCAGCCCTTTTATTTTATCCACATACTCAATTTCACGATTTCCTGCATAAACCAAATGAGTGTGCGAATCGCAAAACGAAGGGAATACCATTTTATCAAAAGCATCTATTATCTTGAATTTTCCTTTCAAATCTTCCATTTTTAAGTCATCCATCTTACCAAAATCGGCAATTTTATCTCCTTTTATCAATAAAAAGGCATTTTTTAGAGTGGAAAGCTCAGCCATTTTCTTCCCTTCAATTTTTAGTAAGAATCCAGTCTTTTCAATACTTACGAGCTTTTTTATGTTTTTGATTAGTATGTTCATTTTTGCATTTATTTTAAATACTTGTTAAAGTCGATTATAAAAATTACCAACTTATAAAAGTAATACATTTTACTATTACATTTGGACACTTCAAAATTAGTAATAGATGCAACACAATAAACATTTTCCAGCTTATATTTTTATTTTTATTTTTTCTATCGCAACCGGATTTGCGAAAATTGTTCCTGAATCAACTGCCAACCTTGCTGCTACTCATTTTATTAAGGCAAACTCAGCCTATTTTGGATTATCAGATACAAAAGCTGTGAATTTTAAGAAAGTAAATACCATAATAAAAGACTCACATGTCCTTTATTATGAATATTTATTGTCAGGAAATGGTTTTATATTTATTGCTGCTGATGATATTGTTGTCCCTGTTTTGGCATATTCTAACGAAAAAGTCATTGAAAATGAAGCCAAACCAATCCAATTTACGGAATGGATGAACAATTACAATCAACAGATTGAATGGTGCCGAAATCAGCAATTACAAGCCCCACAAGAAATAACTGATAAATGGGTACAGCTAGTTTCTGGGAATACCTTGTCTGAAAAAAGCAAAACCGCTAAAAATGTTGATCCACTTCTACCTTGTATTTGGGATCAAAGTTATCCTTATAATATGCTTTGTCCGGTTGACGCTGCCGGAAATGGAGGACATGTTTATGCAGGTTGCACTGCTACTGCTATGGCTCAAATCATGTATTTCTTTCGTTTTCCACAGATTGGAACAGGTTATCATTCATATGTTCATCCCACCTATGGATTATTAGAAGCCGATTTTGACACAACCGACTATCACTGGAATTCTATGATTGATGGAGGTATTTCTCAAAATCATGCTATTGCTCTTTTACAGTATCATTGTGGGGTAGCTGTTGAAATGGATTATGCCCCTGATGGATCCGGAGCAGGAATCAACATGGCAGGAGATGGCTTAAAAACTTATTTTGGATATTCTCAAAATATAGAAACAGTTAATAAAAGTGATTTTTCAAGCAGCGCATGGTTAACCAAAATCAAAGGCAATATCGACAATAATATGCCAATTGAATATGCAGGTTACGATACTCAGGGAGGGGGAGGTCATGCCTTCGTATTAGATGGATATCAAGGAACTGATTATTTTCATTTTAATTGGGGTTGGTCAGGCAGTTACAATGGCTTTTATTATTTGACCGCTCTTAACCCCGCAAGCTACAATTTTATTAATTGGCAACAAGCCGTTTTTAATATTTATCCTGCTTCTAATTTCCCTTATTTTTGTAGTGGACTAACTACCCTTACAAATACTGCCGGAACTATTGATGATGGTAGCGGACCCGAGAATTATCAAAACAATTCTGATTGCAAATGGCTAATAGCACCCACAGATTCTGTTTCAGCCATCACATTATCTTTTAAAAAATTTGATACTGAAAGTGGTTTTGATAAAGTTATAATTTATAATGGTGGTGATACAACTGCACCAGTTCTGGCAACGTATTCAGGTACGACACTTCCTGCTGCTGTGACAGCTATTGGGAACAAAATGCTCATTCGTTTTAAAACGAATGGGTCGAATACAGCTTCAGGTTGGTATGCTTCATATACCTCAACAAAACCTATATTTTGTTCCAGTAACGATACTATAACTGCAGCAAGCGGAACAATTGATGACGGAAGCGGTCCTGCTCCTTATAATAATATGACGAATTGCAAATGGTTTATTGCTCCTCAACATGCAACCAGTATTACCCTACATTTTAATTCATTTAATCTCGAAAATGGAGGCGACTTTCTTAGAATATATAACCCTTTAATTGATCCTCCTGAAGTATTAGGAACATATACCGGCACAACAATTCCATCTGATATTACTTCATCCGGAGGTAAGATGCTGCTTGCTTTTTTCACTAATAATGCAAATGTAAATGATGGATGGGAAGCAACATATTCTTCTGTTTTCGAAGGAATTGAAGAAAATACATCTAACATTTCTTATCATATATACCCGAATCCTACATCTGATATTATTTCCATTACATCAGTATCTGAAAAAATATTTTCAATTGACCTTAAACTATATAATATCAGAGGTGGTCTAATGCTCCAAAAGAAAATCAAATCAAACTCAGAAGAGAATCTTAGTTTAGCTTCGCTTAGCAAAGGAATTTACATTTTAAAATTAACTGATTCGAAAGAAACAATAACAAAGAAAATAATTATCCAATAACCAATTAAACCAAAAAAAACATTTATTTTATGAAGAAGCAATCATTTAGAAATTTACTTGTTGTGATATGCCTAATATTTACAAGCAATGTATTTTCCGCAATCATTAGTCAACAAGATGCTGCTAAAGTGGCTAAAAATTTCTATTTCGAAAAAATCAATTCATTTACGCAAACAACCTTTGATGAAATTGTTTTTAGTAATGTTATAACTATAACATCAAACGATATCCCTGTTTATTATGTATTTGAAAGAGGAGATAAAGGCTTTATTATGATTTCAGCTGACGATGCTACTCAACCTGTTTTAGGATATTCCTTTAATACTCCTTATTCAAGCCAAAGCCATTCGCCTGCTTTTGAAGATTGGGTGAATGGATACCAACTTCAAATCAATAATATAAGAGAAAAAAACATTCAGACTTCTTCCGACATTCAATATGTTTGGAATAAATATTTGACTAACAATATCCCAAATTTAAGCAATAAAACCGGAGAAAAAGTTGTTGCTCCCTTATTAACTTCAACCTGGAATCAGGGAAAATATTACAACACTTTGTGTCCAAGAGACACTGGTGGCGAAGACGGACATCTATATGTAGGCTGCGTTGCTACTTCTATGTCACAAATTATGAACTATTACCGCTACCCTTCACAAGGAACCGGAAGCCATAGTTACACTGCCTCAAGCTATGGTCTTCAATCAGCAAATTTTGCCACAACTACATATGACTTTAACAGTATGACTGATAATGCTACTTCATACAATAATGCTTTGGCTACTTTATGCTACCAATGTGGAGTCGCTGTTAATATGGATTATGCGCCCGGAGGCTCAGGTGCTCAAACACAAGATGCAGCTACAGCATTGAAAACTTATTTTAAATATAGCTCTACTATCACTGTTAAAAATAAAAATCAAACAAGCAATTGGACAACTACGCTTACTGCTAATTTAGATCTATTTAGACCTATACTTTATTCAGGTAGTTCGCAAGCCTCAGGTGGTCATGCCTGGGTTTGTGATGGGTATCAAGGTACCGATTATTTCCATTTTAATTGGGGATGGGGTGGAGCAGGAGATGGTTATTATTACACAACTGCTTTAAATCCTTTAGGTGAAGATTTTAATTCAAGCCAAACTGCTATTCTGAATATTTTCCCTGCAAGTTCCTATCCCACCAATTGTACGGGTACAACCACTTTAAGCGCCAGAAGCGGTAGTTTTGAAGACGGCAGCGGTAATGCATCTTACCAAAACAATTTGAATTGCTCTTGGTTAATCGCTCCACCCAGTGCAACGAATATCACTTTATCTTTTAGTAGATTTAGCACAGAAGCAACCAATGATGTTGTAAATGTATATAACGGAAGCACTACTTCTTCTCCTTTATTAGGTTCCTATTCAGGAAGTTCAATTCCGATTTCTATTACTTCAACTTCCGGGACCATGTTGGTTACCTTTACTACAAATGGTTCGGCTGTTGCTGATGGGTGGCTGGCAAATTACACTTCAAATGTGGGCAGTGCCTATTGTAATTCGGTTAAGCTTCTCACAACTCCAAGTGGTACGTTAACCGATGGAAGTGGGACAAATGATTATTACAATAATACCTATTGCAAATGGATTATTCAACCCGCTGGTGCTACTTTTGTAACGCTTCAGTTTACTTCATTTAATATTGAAAATAGCGCCGATGCGGTTGAAGTATATAATTCAGGAACTAACCCTATTACTTTATTGGGAACTTATAGTGGTGCTACTTTACCTCCAACTATTACCTCTCCAAGCGGTAAAATGCAAGTGATTTTTTATTCAGATAATCGCAACCCAGGAGCGGGTTGGGATGCAACATATAATACCGTAAGCGGAATCGAAAACATGAACTTTTTAAATTCTTTTTCTTTATTCCCAAATCCTGCCTCTGATAAATTGAACATTGAGCTTAATCTTCAACAACAACAAGATATTCAAATCCAAGTACTCAATCTTAATGGAAGTTCTGTTTTAGTTCATTCTTTAGCAAAACAATCTGGAATCGTTTCTACTTCATTGAACATTGCTGGTTTAGCAAAAGGAATTTATGTTGTTAAAATTCTTGGCGAAACTGGAAGCCTAACTCGTAAGTTAGTCATTAAATAAATTGAAAATCGACAGTTGACAATTTGTACTTTTAATTGTCAACTGTCAATTCTCCATTAATATCTTATTCCCCAAGGAAACTCTTCCATTTTTCTTTTATCGTCAAGGAATTTCTTAATCATGCCAAGATAAGCTTTTTCGTTCATTTGTTTTCCTTTGGTCTTTTTTGGTAATTTAAATTCATCAGTAATTGTCTTCATTTCAAATTTCTCTGCGGTCATAACTTTAGCCCCATTATTAATATTTACTTCCAATATTAAACCTGGTAAGCCAAAAAATCGGTCTGGTCCAGCCTGCACCGGAATATCCAAAGCAAACCAGACAACCACATTTTGTCCTCTTAAAGTATCTGTCCAGGTAGCATTCATGCAAACATGTTCAGCCACTTCTTTCATATCATTTAATATTTTCCATTCAGGTGGATGCAGAGTATCCTGAACAAGATTAACTTTTCCCAGCATCTCAATAGCATCAAAATAAGTATTGTTTTCGAAATTTCGAGTCATAAAAAACACTTCTTTCCGTTCCGAATAAATCCCATCATCGTCTTTAGCCTTTTCTTCAGAATCTTCAAATTTAGATTGCTTTGCCGAAAAAAATAATAAAGAATAATTCTGCCATGTTGAACGGTTTCCATACATATAGGATACTTTATCTTTACGTTGCTTACTCAAATAATCGCAAGCATTTAACATCTTCACCCAATTAAAAGTGGTCAGATATTTTACACAACCCTCTGTTTGTTGCGAAAATATTGCTTTTGGTAAAACTATAATATAAAAAAACAGCGCAACCACTAATAGTTTTTTCATCTTCTGATATTGTTTTAAGTTCATTTCAGTAATTTTTCAAATCAAATTTTACCAATATCCGGGCTTTTTAATTTTATTTTCAAAGCCTTTAATATTATAACTCACGCTCAACATAAAATAGCGTGAAAGGGTAGGGGAGGTAGTGCGCGAATAATAATTTGGATTTGAATATTGATAAATATACAACCTCTTATTAAAGACATCAAAAGCTGCCAATCTTACTTCAAATCGATTATTTTTTCCTATTATTTTTCTTACAGAAGCATTCAATATTGGGAAATCCTTTTCATAATCGTACTGCGAATTTTTATACAAATTATAATCATAATTGCTCTCTAAAAAGAATTTTCCTGCGAATTGCCATTTAATGGAAGCTCCTGCTGTATAACTTTGTATAAACTGATTCTGATTATTCTGTAGTGATAATTTCCTATCGTTAAAGTTTCCCGAACCTTTAATACTAAACAACAGCTTTTGACCAAGAGTCAGTGAAAATGAACCCGAAATGGAATAGTATTTCTGCCGGCTTTCATTAAACACATCATTGATAAATGATCCTGATGTGTTATAAGAGTAATTAAGGCTCCAACTACTCGTCAGAACGGTTTTAACAATGGGAAATGATGACCATAGATAAGTGTAAAAATTTGTGTACTTCGAATTATTATCAGGTTTCGAAATACTTACCATTCCTAACGAATCTTCCCAATTGATATACTGATTATAGGTGATTCTATTTTCACATAATTCATAGCCACCATTTATGCCTACATTTGAAAAACTTGCCGGATTATAATAATTATAGCTAAGATCAAAATGATGAGTTCTCTCAGGGCTTAAATTGATGTTTCCAACAACACGGTAGAGGGGATTACTTATGTTAGGAGTAGGCTGCAAATATTCGAATGAAGGCTCCGAAATATTATAGTTATAATTAAAATCAAACCACATATTATTTCTGAATTCATAGGAAATAGATGTTTTAGGAGTAAGGCTCCAGTATTCCTTATTTATAGGGTCACTAATCAGCGGCATACCTTTATCTATCGAATATTTCCCATCCAATTGAAGGTTTTGTCCGGCTATCCCCATCATAATGTTCAAACCGTTAAAGTTATACCTTATATCAGTCCCCAGACGATTATATAATACCTTATTACTATAGTAAACACTCAAACTATCAATACGGATATTGCTGTTAAAAGCATCTTTAACTTGATTATTAACCTGGTTGGATGAACTGTTGAAGTTATAAAATAATTCCCAGAAGAATTTCTTGGAAAGAGGTTCAGTATATAAAACACTTGATTTAATTTGTTCTTTTTCAATATTCTTTGCGGCAATTCTTTTCAATTGTTCTGAATAAGATAGGCTCAGAAAATCATTCAATGAAAAGTAAGTTGCCTCATTATCTCCCGGATTGCGATTATAACCTGCACTTAAAGCAAACGATCTGCCTTTTTTACGGAATTTATGTCGATAAATGGCTGCACTGGTAAGTTTCCATGAAGTATTATCAGAGGTATTATCTGTAAAAATCGTATTCAAATTTTCTTGTTCCGATGCCGAATATAAATTATGATTCAAATAAGTATTTCCGGTGGTACTATAACGAAAGTTTGCTTTTGCAATAATAATATTGTTTGAGTCGATATTTTGTTCTACTCTCAGGGCTAAGGTGTGATTGTTTTTCACATCTTCATTTGAGGTTGTGTCGTTGTTAAAAAAAGAAGTATCCGCATAAAATGTCTCTTTATAACCGGTTTGGGTATAATATATATCATTATGTTTAAAGAAATAAGAAGCATTAATTTTGGTCTTGCTATTATCAAAATTATAATTGATTCCTCCACCGATATTCTTTGAAAATCCTCTTCCATCATAGGAGTTATAGGGAGAAGAATCATCACCATAATCAAAATAATTATTTCCCGAACTAAATCCAAAATCACCATTGTCATATTGACTGAAACCTGATTGCCCTTTAAACTCACTATAATCTTCCCAATTTACACCCGTTTCGTTGATGTTATTCATATAACCAATAAAAGAAAGCTGTTGTGTTTTATTAAATCTGTTGTAGCTTCCCCTTGCAGCATATCGGTCTGCCTTGTCATTAAACTCACCTCCTGCAAGTGTAATTTTTCCAAACGAACCTTTCTTGAATTCGTCTTTCAACTCAAGGTTCATCGCTTTTTCTTTCACCCCATCATCCACACCCGTTAGTTTGGCTTGTTCAGATTTCTCATCAAAAACCTGTACTTTAGATACAACATTGGCATCTAAATTTTTTGTAGCGCCTTTAGGGTCATCTCCAAAAAAGGTTTTGCCATCCACATACACCCGCTTCACATCTTTTCCCTGAGTTTTCAAATTACCCGAAAGGTCCACTTCTATTCCGGGAAGTCTGCGAAGCAAATCTTCAACCGAAGAGCCCGGCGGAATCTTAAATGTGGTTGCATCATATTCAATCGTATCCCCATGAATGATTAAAGGAGCCTTTGCTGTTTTAATCACCACTTCGAAAAGCTCTTTGGCAATGGGCTTAATAAGCACCATTCCCATGTCGTGCAGAGCAGTTGCACTTGGAGAAACATGCATCTGCAAAGGCAAAAAACTGATGTGCGAAACCTTCAACACATAATCAGTATTTTTCACATTATTGAAGCTGAAAGCCCCTTTGTCGTTGCTTTGAGTAAAGTTTTTAAGAGTCGAATCTACAGGGCTTAGCAGCATCACTGTGGCAAATGCAGCCTCATGACCCTCAGCATCTTTAATAATGCCCTTGATAGTACATCGCGAAGGCTGCTGCGCATAACTCAATGCACTCATCAGCAGCAAAACAGCCAGAAATCTTAGGTTTTTCATACATATTTTATTTTAATAATCTTTCTAAACAGGCTGAAGCAAAACTACACATAATCTGTATCTTTTCATTAAAACGAAAATAATGTAAGATTATTTTTTATTTCCTATTCCTTCAAAATATTGTCCAATTCCACAGAAAAAATATCATCAAATATACGGAACCAACCTATACCTGGTCTAATCAGCATATTCAGCGTAACCCTTCAATTCGTTTTTCAAGGTCTGATCTTCTAAATTAATCCTAACTACAAAAAGCATAACTGAAAAACATATCGGAATAATACTCCAAAGCTAACCAAATAGAAGCGGAAAGCTCAACAATTGAACAATAGAACCCAGATAATCTGGATGTCTCACTATTTTATACTGTCCATGCCTAAATAAAATTGACCGTTTACGGGCATTGACTGTTTTAGTAAGACTCAATCTGTGAGTCAGTGGCAAAGATTTTTTTAGAAAAAAGAAAAAAGATTTACGCTTCTAATATGGTGAAAATAACGTGAGTCGATTTGAGAGAGCTGGCATTTTTTACCATTGTAATAGAATAGGTTAACGAAGGAAATACTTCAAGAACCGGCTTTTCGATAATGGTGCCGGAAAAGACTTTAAACATATTATTGCATTCATTCTTAACGCTTGAAGTCAAACCAAATAAGGCATCTCCTTCTCCATCTACCTCTATTCTAACTCTATCAGTAATTTTGTAGGTATGTTTACACAATTTAATATAAGCCCCTACAGGAACTTGTTTTGGATAGATTTTTTCCTTTGAATGAGATGTAATTTTAGATAAATCAAAAAATGCATTCACACTTTTTTCAGGATCCGGAAGCTTGGCATAGTAGAATTTGAGCCAACCCAAATTGCGGTCTTGTTGCAAAATGAGGGCTTCCACCGCATCGAGAACTCCCTTACTATCAGTTTTAAAGCCACTTATCAAACCTTGTTGGGTTTCTCTTGCTTGTTTAAGTTTGTCATGATAAGCCATCACTTCTGTGGCGGCATCTTCCAAAGCAGGATATATATTCATGCTATCGGCCAATCCTTTTAGTGCAATTTCGCGCATCTCATAAGAGCCGTTATAAAAACGTTCTCTGGTGCTTCCCCAAATAGTAGCATATTCTAAGGTATCTTTTTCAAACACAGGGCGGGTCAAGCTATCGAAATGGTCTAACATTTTTTTCATATCCGAATATTGCAATTCAATATAATCGGTGTAGGCCATTTTGGTAGTGCCTTTCGATTCTTTTCCACCCATAGCATTGAGTAAAACTTCATATAAACCATTGGTTTCGGTATAAAGCAGCATAAACCCGGGAT
>JBAWXL010000027.1:0-24646 GCA_037144095.1 Bacteroidota bacterium | reverse complement strand
TAGGCTTCTACAACTATTTTGGGCTATGTTGAAAGTTCAACATAGGCTTCTACAACTGTTTTGGGCTATGTTGAAAGTTCAACATAGGCTTCTACAACTATTTTGGGCTATGTTGAAAGTTCAACATAGGCTTCTACAATTTTATATGCTTAATTATAAGGATAATACATTTTTGTCAAAAATGTAGACTTGGCTAAGTTGAATTTGAAATTTCCGCTTAGGTTAGCATTTGTAGCTTGGGTGGCTTTTATTACCCAATTGCTTATTATACCAAAGTGCTTTGTTTTCATCCAAACATGGATAATTGTTTTTCTGCCTTTGGTGTCATTTCTTTGATGAAACTCTCCCATAGTGAAAGGCTAATATTTAATTCGTACTTATCATTTAAAAGAACTATTTGTTCGTCAATTTCTTGTTTAGAAATTATGGACGCAAGTTTTAATAAATCTAATCGCATTAACAGGTCTTTTGTGAAGACTCTTTTGGCATCAGAAAAAGTAATTGATTTTAAAAATTCTTCTGTGGTTTTTGAATTTAAAAGTAAAATAGCATAAATTGCATACTCTAATTTGTCGAAACCAATAAAATAGCAAGTATCATCAAGCATTACAGCTTTGTCGTCTTGGGGCAATACCAAAGTAAAATGGTAAGTTTTATACAATCCTGAAATAGCCACCTTAAAGGGTTTAAACGAATATTCGCCAACACCAAATATCGAAAATGGTGGTTTCCCAACATATATACTTGATTTTCGTGATTGAAAATAAGAAATATTTTTATTCAAATAAGAATATGTTTCTGGATATAAACGCTGAATATAGGAAGTTTCCTGCCCAATTTTTGTTTGTGTAACAATAGTATATTTTCTCGTGTTTTTGATAACCGTATTTTTCAAATCCGAACTTTTTAAGAATCCATACACTAAATCTTCTTCAAGTTTAACTTCTTCCGAAAGATTATTCACAAAATGTCCGTTTGCTCTTTCTAATTCCATTATCGAAGCACAATCATGCTTTATGCCTTGTCGCCATTCGAAAGGACACAGCCCATCCATCTCTTTTGTTTCAAGATAATCAGTAATATTTGAAACAAATTTTGAATTTAACCAGCCAAAACTCAATCGGTTTGCCAGACTATAAAAATCAAATTCCTTGCAATCGTACTCCGGCTTTGAGTTTAACGTGCAATTGAACAATGAAGCTTCAACCGAAACATTAAACTCCTTTCGGCTATCAATACAATATTTTTCTATTTCTGCTATTTTATATTTTATATTTTTTTGGTCGAAAATGATATTTTTAATAACTGAGTTTTTTACCAATAGCGCTAAGTGTCCATCATGAACTTGAAATGCGTCTAAAAGCATCAAAGTTATATGCTCGGCAATATCAAAATTGCTTTTCCCTGTCATGGCATCAAAGCCATTTTGATTTTTAAAATTTGATTTTTGAGGAAGATTAATAGAATTAAGACTCCCTAATTTTGAATTTGTTACCCAGGGAGGATTCCCAATTATTAATATTTTCGCACTTGGAAATTGTTTAGAAATTGAATTGAAATCAAAATCGAAAATACTACAATGCGTTATCGTAATTTCAGGTTTAGGATTATCCGGATTAGAAAGAAAAAAATCAAGAATATTAAATTTAGTTTCCCAAACATAAGGCTTATAAATTTCTACCCCTATTATTTTCTGAATTGATTTGTAATTAGATAGCGAAGCAATAATAAAATTACCCTTTCCGCAAGTGGGTTCAATAACGATTTCAGGAATAATATTTCTTGATGCTAAGAGTTTTGCTACACTACAGGCTAAATCTTTATTCGTCTGAAAATCGCCATATTCAGCACGATCAGGCTCTGCAACCCTATTGATGTCTGATAAAGCAATTGAATTGAAAAGCGTTTGAAAATCATCATTATTATCGAAGAAACAATTAATGCCACAAACATCAGCCATTTTTTGATTTGCAATTTCAAATGAAGAAACATCTTTTAAATGTTCTTTTAGAAATGCACATGTTTTAAGAGAAATATCAGCTTCAAATATTTTATTCACAATAGGGTTTGTTTTCAAATGTGTTCATAATTCATAAGGCTTAAAATGCTATTCTGCAAGTTTATCAATGATTTTGCTAATACCTTTAACCGCTTTGTTGAGTGTAACAATACGTTGATATTGCAATCGCCATTGCAAAGCGTTTGAAATAGTTAAGTAGCCTTGCATGGGTGGAGTTTTAAGTATCTGATTTGCCAATTGAGTCAGCGTAATATCATCAGCAGGAATGTGTTTATCGTTCAGATAAGCAACTATATCTTCCACATTTGCTTTATCTTTAATCATTTCGCGCAAACGAAAAGTGGTCGTATAATCAGCCGTTCGCTCGTTTGAAATAAATGAACAACTAACAAAATTAAGTGAAGCAGTTTTGGTTTTAGGATCATCAATTTTATCGTAAACAAACACAAGTAAATTATATCCAAGTCCAAAAATCTTTTGTTTAGCATCTTTAAAAGGGCAAGATGATTGAGGTTGCCTGATGGAAGTAACTTTTATATCGGTCAAAATATCTTTCGATGGCAAGTCAATTCCGGTGGCCGATGAGCCGATTATTGTTTTATATTTTGAACTTAATTGTTCTTGAAACTTATGTTCAATATGTGTCCCCACTGCTTTCCCATCTGTTACACCAAAAAGCGATTTGTTTTTAATTTTCGATTCTGCAATACAAAAATCTTTTGCTTCAGCTTTTAGTTTTTCAATTGTCAGTTTTTCTTTCATTTCAATACTTTTTTTTTAGCCTACAAATTTAATCTTTTTTCAATCATTCCTATGACTAACCAAATTTGCAATTCGGCTTCAATCAAATTATAATACAGCATTATCCATTTCATTTTCTATTCATCATATCCCACCCCAAAATTACAAATTATTCAATTCCCACTACAATTTATTTCCCTCCCCATAAATCACCAAATCACTAACTCACCAAATCACCCAATAAAAAAGC
Organism: Bacteroidota bacterium; assembly: GCA_037144095.1. Classification (GTDB taxonomy): domain Bacteria; phylum Bacteroidota; class Bacteroidia; order Bacteroidales; family CAIXTV01; genus CAIXTV01. The sequence goes on along the minus strand of JBAWXL010000027.1, from coordinate 21,635 downwards.
GGAACTGCATACACAATTCCGCTTTCAAATATTGTATTCAGTTAAGTTTTATATTCCGAAGCTGATGGATTGTAGATATTGATAGATGGTGCTATAGAAGCCTATTACGAAAAGACCAATTACGCATATAATTAATGCGATTTTGGCGGGTACATCTGTTTTGAAATAAGCAATGGGATGGTCGCTTTTGTTGATGAACATCGCTTTAACGACTAATAAATAGTAGTATAATGAAATGGTTGCATTCAATACGGCTATGAAAACCAACCAATAATATCCTGCCGAAGCGGCTGCTGTGAAGAGGAAGAATTTACCGAAATAACCTGCCACAGGAGGAATACCGGCAAGCGAGAACAAGGCAAGCATCATCACAAGACTTAACTTAGGATTGGTCAGATATAATCCATCCATGTCGTTGATGGTTTCTTTTTGGGTCTTGTAATAAATAACCGAAACCACACCGAAGGCTCCCAGATTAGAGAAGATATAAACGAAAATGAAATACACCACAGAGGTCATCCCGATTTCGCTTGCCCCAATGATACCCAACAGGATAAAACCAGCTTGTGCAATAGATGAAAAGGCAAGAAAACGTTTCAGGTTTTGTTGACGAAGGGCAAAGAGGTTACCCACTGTCATGGTTAATACAGAAATGATATACATCAACGGTTTCCATATCATCGCAATCGAATTGAAAACGGAGAACAACACTATGATTAAGATGAATGCCGAAGCACCTTTCGAAATCACCGCCAAATAAGAAGTAACATTCACAGGAGAACCTTCATAAACATCGGCTGTCCACAGGTGGAAAGGAACCAATGAGATTTTGAAAGCCATACCTGAGAAGAAAAGAATGAATGCTAATGTTTGCAAAGGTGTATTTGCATAATGCATGGCAACGGTGCTGAAGTAGGTCGAACCGGTTGTACCATAAATAAACGAAATACCCATAATCAGAACCGCTGACGACATGGCAGCCGAAAGTATCAGCTTGATACCAGCCTCAGCCGAATTGTGTCTGAATCTATCGTAAGCAGCCAAAGCAGCCATCGGAATGGTTGCCAGTTCGAGTCCCAGATACAACATCAGGAAGCTTCCGGCAGAAATCATAAACTGCATACCGATTAAGGTTGAAAAAACAAGCAAATAAAATTCGCTTATCTTTAGTTTATTCTCGTCGGTTTTAAGCCACGAAACCGATTGCAACAATACAACCATAACTCCGAGGTTTAGTATATTCTTCATGGTCAACTGCAATTCGGTGGTCTTATACATATTGCCAAAGAGGCTTCCCGTAACTGAAGGGAAAAACCCAATGATAAGATTGATTGCAAACAAGATGCTTGCAAAGCCAATTATTTTATTTTTTTTATCCTCATGAATCGAAAGATCGGCAATTAGTACCATCAGGGTAATAATTGACAGAACCAATTCATGTCGCATTAAAAAGAAGTTTTCTAAATTCATGTGCTATTTGATATTTTGATGAATTTCTTAAATTATTAATTTGATTAGTGAATAATCATGCTAAGTTTATCGATGATGGGTTGCAAACTGGTGCCTATCATATTCGATAGCCACAATGGAGCAATCCCAATGGCAGCAATGGCAAGAATCAGGGTCACAGTTGAGAGTCTTTCGTACCATTTGGCGTCACCGAGATGTTCGAAATGAGGATCTTTAATTGGTCCGAAAAGCAAAGCCCCCACCACTCGAAGTATATACACAGCCGTTATCACAATTGATGAAACCGCCACAATGGTAACTACCCTGTGGAAAACATCAGTATGTTGGAAAGCACCGAAGAATACGGTCATTTCGGCAACAAAACCACTAAAACCGGGTAAACCTAAAGAAGCTAAACCTGCGATAACATAAGCAACACCTAAGAAAGGCATAACCTTCATAAGTCCACCCATTTCGTTAATCATACGGGTGTGAGTACGTCCGTAAATCATACCGATTAAAGCAAAGAAGAGGGCTGTCATTAAACCGTGAGAAATCATTTGAAGAATGGCACCGTCCATGGCAGTTTTGTTCATCATCAACACAGCAAACAACACCAATCCGCAGTGACTCACTGAGGAGTAGGCATTGATGTATTTCAAATCCTTCTGAACAATGGCTCCGAATGCTCCGTACACAACGCTTATCGAAGTAAGTATGATGAATATCCACGATAATTCCTGAGCAGCTTCAGGTAATAAGAAGATGGCAACTCTGAAAGCACCATAACCTCCTAATTTCATCAACACACCTGCGTGCAACATCGAAACCGCTGTTGGGGCAGAAGCATGACCGTCAGGCGACCATGTGTGAAATGGGAAAAGTGCACCCAATATTCCAAAACCAATAAAGGTCATTGGGAAAAACAATCGTTGGGCTTCTATAGGAATATGCACCTTGGCAATTTCTAATATGTTAAAGGTTAAAGCACCTCCATCAGGAGCAGAATTGGTGTAAATACCCAATATGCCCACCAGCAATAAGGCAGAACCTCCCATGAGCATCAGGGTAAGTTTCATTGCAGCATACTCTTTTGGACCACTTCCCCAAATTCCAATCAGTAAATACATCGGAATTACAGCCAGTTCATAGAACAAGAACATGGTAAATAAGTCAAGCGAGATGAAGAATCCAAAAACTCCCGTCGCAAGCAATATCAATGAAATAAAGAATTCTTTTGGCAGAAAATCAACTTTCCATGAAGCGAATATTCCGGCAAACACCACCACTGCCGTAAGGGCAATCATGGCAACTGATATTCCATCCACTCCAACCGAATAATGTATGTTCAGGTTTGCATACCACATATAATCTGCCCTGAAAAGCATTTCGGCAAGGTTGCCTGCATTTCTTTCGGCAAGATAAGCAAATACTAAATAAGCCGCCAATATCAATTGCAAACCCATTCCTATTGCAGAAATCAGTCGCGTATGCTTGGGGTCTTTTGCGATAATTATACCTAAAACCGTAAGAACCGGTATAATGACTAAAAATGATAATATATCCATCACTTATTTAAATTGAGAATAAATAAATAAAAAGTATTCCTAATAATATAGCACCTGATATAAACACAAATGCGTACTGTTGTAATTGACCCGACTGAAAACCTTTGATTTTAGCTGAAGTGACATTGGTTATCCAGGCAAGACTATTCATAAATCCATCCACTATGTGACGGTCGAACCAGGCAACCGGACGTGAAATATAGTTGAAGATGATTTTCTTGGTAACGAAAAGATAAATTTCGTCGAAGTAAAACTTATTGAAAGCTCCGGTATAGAAGATTTTGACGGAGTTGGCAATTTTCCCGGGGAGTGTTGATTCTTTCTTGTAGAGTATATATGCAAAACTGATCCCTAATATTCCCACAATAATGGAAGGGATAGCAATAGGCCACCATTCGATTTCTGATTCAAAAGGAATTGAATCGGAAGAAATGAAATGACTGAAAGGAATATAACCTGAAAATATAGAAGCAACAGCTAAAAATATTAACGGAAAAGTCATGGTTAAAGGAGCTTCGTGAGGCGTGTGATGATAATGAGTGTCCCTGTTCCAGAAAATCCTAAAGTAGAGACGGAACATATAAAAAGCTGTCAAACCTGCAACAAACAATTGAACCACAAAAATCAATTTATTATTCTCATAAGCAGCAGTTAAAATCTCATCTTTACTGAAGAAAGCAGAAAGGAAAGGAATACCTGCAATAGTCAAACAAGCAATCAGGAAAGTAATATGTGTAATGGGTAGATGTTTTCTCAAACCTCCCATTTCAGTCATTAAGTTGGTATGAACCGAATGGATGATAGCACCGGCACCAAGGAATAACAACGCTTTAAACATGGCATGAGTAAATAAATGGAACATCGAAGCCATATATCCCAAACCTTCGTGTCCACCATATTTTGATACCCCAAGTCCTACCATCATATAACCAATCTGCGACATGGTTGAGTAGGCAAGCACTCGTTTTATATCATATTGTGTACAAGCAATTATTGCCGCAAAAAGGGAGGAAAATGAACCGACATAGGCGACTACTAATAATCCATCCGGAGCAGAGATTGCATACACAGGGAACATTCGTGCTACTAAATATACACCGGCAACAACCATCGTAGCAGCATGAATTAATGCCGAAACAGGTGTTGGACCTTCCATTGCATCGGGTAGCCAAATATGTAATGGGAACATTGCAGATTTTCCTGCACCTCCCATGAAAACAAATATTAATGACCAGGTCATAACGGATAACCCAAGGAATGAAGCCCCGGCTCCGGTTAATATGGCAGCACCATGAACATCTGTTAATGAAATAAAGTCGAATGTTCCGGTATTATATGAAAGTAATAAAATCCCGATTAAAAAACCTAAGTCAGCAAAGCGGGTTACAATAAAAGCTTTCTTTGAGGCTGCAACAGCAGAGGGTTTTGTGTAATAGAATCCGATGAGTAAGAAGGAAGAAACCCCCACTAATTCCCAGAAAATATACATCTGGAAGATATTGGTTGCTAATACCAATCCTAACATCGAGAAACTAAAAAGAGAAAGAAATGCAAAGAAACGTGCAAATCCCTTTTCCCCTTTCATATATCCAATGCTATAGATATGTACCATTAAAGATACGGTGGTAATTACTATCAACATCATCACTGAAATAGGATCAATCATCACTCCTAAATCAATATGAAGGGTATCGGTAAATTGAAGCCATGTTGTATTTACTGCAATAATTTTCTGAAAAGTATCATTTACTCTTTCGGTATTGAAGAAATATTGGTAAGCAGTGAAGTAAGATAAAATTGCGGCAATAGTCAGGCCGGAGGTTCCTATAATCCCGGAAACTATGGGTTTCATTTTGTGGCCCAATAAGCCAACAAAAAGAAAAACAAACAGCGGAATTAATGGGATTAATACTGTATAACTAAAACTTGTCATGATTATAGATTATATATAAAGTTAGTATTTCATTTCGTCAGTCTTTTCCACATCTATCGACTGGAAGTTCCTGTAAATATTAATAATTATAGCAATGGCAACGGCTGCCTCCGAAGCGGCAACAGCAATTACAAAGAGAGAAAAGAAATGTCCCTCCAGTTGGCCCGGGAATAAATATCTATTAAATACTACGAAATTAATATTAACAGAGTTGAGCATCAATTCGACTGCCATCAGCATGGTGATTAGGTTTTTACGGGTAATAAAGCCGTAAACCCCTGCAAAAAACATTAAAGTAGCAGTGACTAAAAAATATTCGATTGGTATTCCGTTATTCATCTTTATTTGTTTTAATTTTTTTAGCAACTACGATTGCAGCAATCATAGCGGCAAGCAATAAAATACTGATTAATTCAAAAGGCAATGCATATCCTTGTTCGCCCCAGCTTATCAGGCTACTCCCGATAAGATTCATATTGACATCTTTCGCTGCTTCAGTCCCTGGGACAAAAGTGTTGTTTAACAGGGTAGTGATAACCAAAACAGCTCCTAAGATGGAAGCAATAGCTGCATACACTTTCTTAAGTAATGCAGGCGATTCAAACTTCTCGTCGATATGACTGGTAAGCAGAACTGAAAATATAATAAGTACGACTATACCTCCTGCGTAAAGCGTTAGTTGAACTGCAGCAAGAAATTGATAGTTCAACATAAAATATAAAGCAGAAGTAGAGATGAGTACAAAAAGTAAAAACACAGCAGCTCTCAATATCTTACGGCTTGTAACTGTTAATATTGAGAATATCACAATCATTGCTGAAAAAACGATAAACATAATTTGATTTCCTGACATAGTAAATTTCTTTTTCGTTTAATTAAATGACGTTGCTTGGTTCTTTAACCTTTTCTTTCAGTGAAGAACCCGGTTTATTCAGTGTCTTAATCAGTTTATCCTGATTAAACACAGCGTGCTCAAATTCCTGAGTAAATACAATGGCATCCTGTGGGCAAACTTTAATGCAAAGACCACAAAATGTACACATCGATAATTTATAGATGTATGTATCAAGTTCTTTTTTTGATTTTCCATCTGCTTTTTCAACTTGTTTGCTGATAACTTCGATGCTTCCGTTAGGGCAATTGATTTCGCAGATGTTGCAGGCAGTACATTTATGTTGATTATTCGCGTCATGAGGCATTGAAACCTGACCTTTAAAATTGTCGAACATCTTTAAAGTCTTGCGGTTTTCAGGATATTGTTGCGTGATGATGGATCTTGGGTGAACAAAATAATAACCCGTAACCATCATTCCTGTCCACAAGGTTTTTATGCCTTTGAATAATTCTTTTAAATAATTTATGATAGAATTCATATTCTGTATTCGCTATTAATAATTTATAGAATTTAGAAATGCCATCCCAACAACACTATAAGTGCCATCAGTATGATATTAAACAAGTTAATAGGTAAAAAATATTTCCATTCGAGTTTGAGGAGTTGGTCAATTCTCAATCGTGGGAAAGTCCATTTGAACCACATCATGATAAAAATCACCACCATAGTTTTTCCCATATACCAGAAGAAAGGCGGGATAAAATCCATTATATGATTGAAGTTTGCAGTCCAGTCGCCAAGCATAGGTCCTAAATGGAAAGGCATCCAACCACCCCAGAAAATGGTAGCAGCAATAGAAGCCACGATGAACATATTCATATATTCTGCAAGGAAGAAGAAGGCAAATTTGATACCCGAATATTCGGTATGATAACCGGCAGTTAATTCTGATTCAGCTTCTGCAAGGTCGAAAGGTCCGCGATTGGTTTCTGCCGTACCGGCAATGATGAAAATAAGGAAGGCAATGATAGCAGGAACGTGTCCGGTAAAAATAAACCATCCGTTACGTTGCGCTTCAACAATAGTAGAAAGTTGCATGCTCCCTGCTAAAATTACAATGGTAACTAAGGACATCCCAACCGAAAGTTCGTAGCTCACAATTTGGGCGCCACTACGCATGGCGCCAATTAATGAGTATTTGTTATTACTCGACCATCCGGCAAGCAACACTCCGATAACGCCCAGAGAGGAGACTGCCATAACATAGAAAACTCCGATGTTAAAATCAATGGCATGCAATCCTAAGCCAAACGGAATCGCTGCTATTGCCATAAACGAGGCAATAATAACAATGAAAGGGGCCAGGTTGAATAAAAATTTATCTGCTTTATTAATAGGAATAAGTTCCTTCATCAGCAGTTTAATAAAATCTGCTATGGTTTGGAATATCCCATAAGGTCCAACCCGGTTAGGTCCAACCCTGTTCTGAATGAATGCACACACTTTTCTTTCGGCGTACACCAAGAATAAACCAATTACAGCATAGAAAAGTAGAAAAACCAAACCAATTAAGGTCATTTCGATGATCATTGCCCAAAAAGCAGGCAAGCTATCGTAGAGTGCTTTATCTATCCATTGGTCGAAGGAAGTGAGATCGTAAATATTAAATGCCATTTTCTCTCTTTGTTAATTATACACTTAAATTTGAAAATTATCTGTCAATATCGGGTATTACTAAATCTAATGAACCACTGATGGCTACTAAATCCGCAATCTTATGTCCGGCTGAAAGCAAGTTGATAGCTGATAGGTTACAGAAATTGGGAGAACGGAATTTTACTCTCCAGGGATTTTTGTCGCCTGTGCTCAGCACATACACGCCAAATTCACCTCTGCAGGCTTCAACACGCTGGTAATATTCTCCTTCAGGCAGGCGGATGATGGGTTTCATTTTAGCTGCATAATCGCCTTCCGGTATATTGTCTATTAATTGTTCGATAATTTTCAGCGATTCCCACATTTCTTCAACCCTTGCTTTATAGCGGTGGAAGGTATCGCCTTTATCGTACAATATTTCTTTAAATTCTACTTTATCATATGCACTGTAAGGATGATGTTTTCTAACATCACAGGCAAAACCTGATGCACGACCAGAAGGTCCGGTTACACCATACGAAATAGCATCTTCTAATGTTAAGAATCCAATATCATTGGTTCTTTCCTGAAGGATTACATTTCCTGTAAGAAGTTCATCATACTCAGGTAGTTTTTTTCTGAAGTAAACGATATAGTCTTTAACTCTTTTGATAAAGTTAGGATGAATGTCAGCCATCAATCCACCCGGACAATTGAAGCTTTGCAACAAACGGGCTCCGGTGGTTTCTTCAAAAATATCCAGGATAGGTTCCCTGTCGCGAAGACCGTAGAAATAGGTGGTCAAAGCGCCTAAGTCCATACCAAAAGCACACCACCACAATTGGTGAGAAGCCAAACGGGTCAACTCATCCAATATAGTTCTTATATATTTCACTCTTTCGGGAACTTCAATCTGAAGTGCATTTTCTACCAACAAACAAACAGCTTCATTATTAATATGAGCCGACAAATAATCTAAACGGTCGGTCAGGTGAATGATTTGCTGATAGGTTAATCGTTCGCACATCTTTTCGATGCCGCGATGAATATAGCCGCAATGTGGTTCAACGCCTAAAACAGTTTCCCCTTTTAATGATACTTTGAATCGTAGCACCCCGTGTGTTGAGGGATGCTGAGGACCCATATTGACAATGTACTCTTCTTCTTGTACAGCGTCGCTTAATACAAATAGATCTTCCATAATTTCTTATCTTAAAACTATATTATCATCAGTATAATCTCTACGCAAAGGATGTCCCACCCAATCTTCCTCATCTAAAAAGATGCGTCGCATGTCGGGATGATTTGTAAAGGTGATGCCCACTAAATCATACACTTCACGTTCGTGAAAATCGGCCGTAATCCATATATCACAAACCGTATCGAGCACAGCATTTTCGCGATTGGCAGTTTTCACTTTCAACACAACACAATGCCTGTGGGTATAGGATTCCAAATGATAAACCACCTGGCAAGCATCGGCTAAGTCGGTTCCGGTGAGGCAAAAAAGATAGTCGAATAGTAAATCGGGATGGGTTTTCAGCATAGAGGCTGTTTTATGTAGGTCGGCAGGACTTACTTCCAGCGTCACATATTGAGGCCCATCAGTGATGATTATATTCGAATCAATTGCCCGTATTTTTTCTTTTAATTGTTCGTTATTCATTTCGCTATTTTATAAAGAATTGAAAACTATTTAATTTCAGTTTCAGCATAAGTATTCGGCTGATGACGTGGATTGCGCATCGTTTCGGTTTGTATTTTGCGTTGCAACTGCATCACACCATACAAAAGCGCTTCGGGGCGTGGAGGACATCCCGGAACATACACATCCACCGGAATCACTTTCTCAACACCTTTTATCACATGGTACGAATTATAATAAAACGGACCGCCCGAAATGGCACAAGCGCCCATCGCAATCACATATTTTGGTTCCGACATCTGATCATACAAACGTTTCAGCACGGGAGCCATTTTGTTTACGATGGTTCCGGCAACCACTATCACATCTGCCTGACGCGGACTGGCGCGATACACCTCAATTCCGAAACGTGCAAAGTCGTGGCGCGAAGCACCGGCTGCCATCATTTCGATTCCACAACAGGCAGTTGCAAACGTAAGCGGCCAAACCGAATTCGACCTGCCCCAGTTTACAATCGCATCCACCGTAGTGAAAAATATATTTCCACCCGATTGTTTGAAGAGCTCCAACGTTTCGTTATCGTTGAAATCTTCATATTTCATTGATTTTATTCCCATATCAAAGCATGTTTTTTCCAGGCATATAATAAGCCTAAGCCCAGAATTAAAAAGAAAATCATAATTTCAATAAATCCCGCTATACCTGCAGTTCTCATCACCACTGCCCATGGAAACAGAAACACCGTTTCGACATCGAACACCAGAAATAAAATGGCGAATAAGTAATATCCGACATTAAATTGAAGCCAGGTTTTTCCCTGCGTTGGGATACCACATTCGTAAGGCTCAGATTTTTGTGGATTGGTTGATCGGGGAGCCACAAGACCCGAAAAGATTAATGCCCCTCCCACCAAAATGGAAGCAACAATAAAAAACAGAATTAAACTTTCACTATTCATATAAGTAAAAAATAAGTGATTTGAATTTTTTTGCAATAGTAATAAAAAATCAACTATTCAAATCAAGAATTATAAATATCAACCGAAATAAAAATAAATGTCAATGCTGTTTCAGAGGCAAATCTCCCCTTTCCCCTTCTTCATTTTTATTTTATTCTACTCAAATAAAACATCTTACAACACATCATCAATATTTTCCAAAATAGAATATTTCAAAAAAAAAGATTTGAATTGTTTAAAAAAAAATCCCTCTGAAAAGACCAGAGACTTTAAAATTAAAATTTGGGGATTAGAATTTCACTCTATAACTCAAGTTTTACAAATAAAATTTCATAAGACTTTTATTTTTTTCCGTACCCCAAAAACCTCTCACGAATGTATTAAACTAACTATCTCATATTGTTTTATATAAAGATAAAATAATCTTACAATAGGTTTCAAATTTTGGATATATATATGCTAGAAGTTTAGCATAGGCTTCCACAACTGTTTTGGTATATGCTAGAAGTTTAGCATAGGCTTCTCCAACTGGATATATATATGCTAGAAGTTTAACATAGGCTTCCACAACTGTTTTGGGCTATGTTGAAAGTTTAACATAGGCTTCTACAACTATTTTGGGCTATGTTGAAAGTTTAACATAGGCTTCTACAATTTTATATGCTTAATTATGTGTATAATACGTTTTTCTCAAAATTGTATACTTGATTATTATGAATTTCAAATTCGGCTTCAAACATTAGTTGGTCAGTTTTTATCCTTTACATTTTAACCAATTCCCACCCCAAAATTACAAATAATTCAATTCCAAACTATTTTATTCAAAGATTTTTTCAATCCTTAATTTTAATAAGCTTTCCTTAATGAGCAAGCAAAAGCTTTGCCAGGCTATCGGGCTATTCAGGCTTTTTTCTCCAAAAAATGCATTCACTCCCGGTTTTGCATTATGGATCTCGAAATTCACAGCAAGGGCATCTCGAACAATAGCAAGGGCTTCTCGTATCAGAGCAAGGGCTTCTCGTATCGTAGCAAGGGCATTTCGAACCAAAGCAAGGGCTTCTCGAATCAGAGCAAGGGCATTTCGAACCAGAGCAAGGGCATTTCGAACCAAAGCAAGGGCATTTCGAACCAAAGCAAGGGCATTTCGAACCAAAGCAAGGGCGTTTCGAACCAAAGCAAGGGCGTTTCGAGCAATATCATCAAATATCATTTTTCATAGCATACAGATTATTAATCATTTATCTCAAATATCATTTTTCTTATCAAAATAGCATTTTTTCGATAAAATAGCATTTGAAAAATAAATTTCAACAACTATGTGTTTCTACTGAGCCAAATTTGCAATTCGGCATTGAAAATTGGAGCTTTTGCAATCTTCTTAATCATTTTAATTTTAATAACGAATAGCTAGTTTATTTTAACCAATTCCCACCCAAAAATTACAACTAAATTCAATTCCAACTACAATTTATTTCCATCCTCCAAATCATCACATTAGCACATCAGCAAATCATCACATCAGCAAATCGCTAAATCATCAAAAAAAAAACAAAAAAATGTTTGAGAAATTAAATTTAAGATTAATTTTACCCCTGAATTTTCATTCCAAAAAAACACTGAAAAAACATCTTTAACAATCAATATTCACAAAATACTATGGCAAATTTAACCACTCATTATTTAGGATTAGAATTGCGTAATCCTATCATTGTAAGCAGTTGCGAGCTTGCAGACTCACTCGAAAACGTAAAAAAAATGGAAGAAGCCGGTGCCGGTGCGGTTGTGCTCAAATCAATTTTCGAAGAGCAAATTGTCTTCGAATCCGACAGCTACATCGATAGTTCCGACACCCTCCTAAGCCCTATGAAAAAAGGACTTCAGGACATTCTGCTCAACCGAAGCTACGACTACATCGAAGCTATGGACTACATGACCAATTTTGCTAAAGAACACACCCTTAAAGAATATCTCAACTATATTCAACTCTTAAAAGAAAACATTAAAATACCAATTATTGCCAGCATCAACTGCGTTTCGGCTTACGATTGGAGTTTCTTTTCGAAACGAATTCAGGCAGCTGGAGCCGATGCCCTCGAACTTAATATCTTCATTTTGCCTTCCGATGTCAACAAAACGGCGGCTAATTATGAAGAAATGTATAAGAAAATCATTGCCGATGTGAAGCAATATGTCAGCATTCCGGTTTCGCTCAAACTAAGTTACTATTCATCAAGTTTGGTAAAAACTTTCATCGGTCTTTCGAAAACCGGAATTGATGGGATTGTTTTGTTTAACAAACCCTATAATCCTGATATTAATATCGATTTAGTGGAAGTTTCAACCGGAAAAATATTTAGTTCGCCTAACGATTATGCCCGTTCGCTGCGTTGGACAGCCTTGCTTTCGGGCAGAGTAGATTGCGATTTGGCAGCCTCCACTGGTGTGCACAACTATGAAACCGTAGTGAAATTACTATTAGCCGGCTCCTCAGCCGTTCAGGTGGCTTCCCTGCTCTACGAAAAAGGCATCAACGAAATCACCAACTTAGTCAACGGACTCAACAAATGGATGGATGCCCACAACTTCAACACCATCGACGAATTTAAAGGAAAACTTTCACAAATTAATCTCGAGAACCCTGCCGTTTACGAAAGGGTGCAGTTCATGAAATCGTTTGCGAAGATAGTGTAATAGGCGACAGGCATTAGTGAAAGGACAATTATTGATTTGCAAGTTGAATAAATAAATTTGCGGAAAATATATGAATGTTGGTCTCGTGAATATTATTTATCTTTGTAAAAAACGATTTTGATTTACATTTCATTTTCCACGAATGATTGACATTACTAAACAGATAGAATATTGGCAAAATGCTGCTGAAAGCGACATAGAAACTGCTTCAATACTGATTTCATCAGGTAAATTTATTGAGGGTATGTTTTTTTGTCATTTGAGTATAGAAAAAACACTGAAAGCATTAGTTGTAAAACAAATTGAAAACATTCCCCCAAAAACACACGATTTGTTTTACCTTGCCAGAAATGCTAATGTCGAAATTACAGAGAATCAATCCGATTTCATGCAAATTCTCATGAAATATCAATTGGAAGGTCGCTATCCTGAATTTTATCCTAAAGCTCCTTCATCTGAAAAAATCAATGAATATTATCTCTTAACCAAAAATCTTTTACAATGCTTCAGCAAGATGCTATAAATATTGTCCAACAATATGTTTCCAACCTGAATAACGATGGGATTAATATTTTTAAAGCCTATTTATTTGGTAGTTATGCCCGCAATCAGGCAAATGAAAACAGCGATATTGATGTACTCCTTGTTTCTGATACATTCGACACAGAAGATGATGTAATTTTATCGAAACCCTGGTCACCAAAATACAGAACTGATTATCGTATCGAACCTATTGCTTTGGGTAAAATGCAATTTCTATCAGATGATAATTCTATAATATTAGGAGCAATTCTTCGGGAAGGATTAGAAATTGAATTTAATGCTTAAAATCGGAAGCAGCAGCAAGTCGTAATCATATTTGATGCTTCCTGTATAAACATTATACTTCATTCCGATGATGCTTTTTTGGTTGTTGAGGTTGGTAATATCCAACGAAACTATCCAAGAATATTTCTGTCGGTTACGTTTATAATTCACGCCAACATCAAAGTTATACACATCAGGTGTAATCAGTGTATAATTCTCATTCTTATTATAAACCGCTTGCCCTGCAAGGTTGGATGCTTCCAGATTAATCCCCTGATAGCGCATGCCTCCTCTATACAGAAAACGCGCATTCATACCAATGGTTTTGTTTTTTTTACTGCCAAAAGTCCATTCTTTTCCAAATAGGGCATTGAAAATATAATTGCCATTAAAGGTGGTGCTATATTCCTTTCCATCATAAGGTGTATATCTCGAATCATATAACGACCCCGAAATCATAAAATAATATGATTTGCTAAAATACTGTTCGAAAGTTACATCAAGTCCGTAGTTTCTTCCTGTTCCTTTATTAATAAGGGGAATGCTTACAAAGCCATATCGCAGATTCAATAATGAGAACTGATCATTTTCCAATCCCATCCCCACCGGAATATCATACAAATATTGATAATAGGCTTCCACTTTCAAATGCAAATCTTCAGTAAAAGAAATATCATAACCCAAGACCGTGTGAAGCGATTTCGACAGACTCAGATTTTTATTAGGTTGAGAAATGGTCGTATCATTTAAGTTGATATTGGTAAGATAAATTGAAATGGGTTCAATCCGCGAATGCAAACCCATGCCAAAACTCAGCGATTGACGGGTATTCATTTGCCAAACTAAACCTGCACGAGGCTCAATAGAATTATCTTTATTCAGGAAAAACCGCAGATAATGCAAACCTGTATTCAAAGTAAGTTTATCAGACAAACGATATTTCCATTCTAAAAAACCTTGCATAGTATAAGTATTCCCCTTGCTGGCAAATACTTTTTTATTCTGATTCAAATCAAAATCATATCCCGATGAATAGAGATTATAAAACTCATCACTGAAAATTACCCCTGCATGTATTGTATGTCGTGCACTGAACTTATGATTGGCGGTAAAAGAAGCACGAAAAGTGGTATAACTTAATTCTTCATTATAAATACGATGATCGTTGAAATGAAAATCCATGGTATCGTTGGTCATTTTATTGTCCTCACCCATCAGGGCAATAAGTGTTTTAAATGATGTTTTCTTGTTCGAAGCAAGATAATTATTAGTTATCCCCGTAATCCAGACATTCCCCTGGTCAAATTCTTCAAAGCGATTGTTTTTGTCAGCCAAAAACAAAGTATCCTTCGTTGCTTTAAGTCCCGAACTGCTTTTTCCCATAATGCCAAAAATGCTGGTATGACCTAATTTATTGGAAGGTAAACTGACATTAAAAGTAAGGTCCTGAAATTGCGGAATAATGGTCTCCTCCGAAACTTTTATCCCCATCTGACTGAGCAATGCAAAGGTTGAATAGCGATAATTAATTAGAAAAGAAGACTCACGTTTTTTATATAAAGGTCCTTCCAGCGATATTTCGGTGCCCACCACACTCAATTGAACAGAAGACTGCAAGAATTCATCACTCCCTTTGCGTAGGTTCAGGTCGAAAACCCCCGAAAGGGCATTGCCATATTCGGCTGGAAAAGCACTGGTGAAGAAATCGGAATTGGAAATTACATTAGAACTCAAAATGCACACTCCCCCGCCTGTAGTCCCTTCATCTTCGCGAAAATGATTGGGATTGGGAATTTCCAATCCTTCGATGCGCCAGAGCAATCCCCGAGGCGAATTGCCACGTATTACAATTTCATTATTTCCGTTCGAGGTGGCAGCTACCCCTGCAAACGCCTGTGCCATTCGCGATGGGTCAGTCACTCCGCCTGCATATCGCTGTGCTTCATCAATACTAAAAGTCCGGGCACTGATGCTTGCCATGGTGTTTAGAGCTTTATCCTTATCAAGTTTAGCCGTAATTACTACTTCTTTTATAGTGTTGACCGATTCATTCATCTCTATTTTCAGCGAAATATCCTGCTCTGAAGTAACGGTTATATTTTGCAACACTACATCTTCGTATCCTATATAACTGACCTTAATGGTTTGTCTTCCCACAGGAACTTTCTCTATCTTAAAATAACCTGAAGTATCGCTAATGTTTCCCAACAAAGGTTTTGAGCCCACTATCACCACCACAGCTCCGGGAAGTGGACTCTTTGAATCCCTGTCCATTACCTTCCCTTTTACCGTTTGATAAGCATCTTCTTCTACCTGTGAAAATGAAGTTAATGCAAAGTTATAAAGCAGGAAAAATAATAGGAGAAATTTTATGTTGAATTTGATGAACATTAAGATGTTTTTTCAGTAAAAGTAAATAAAGTAAGCCTAAAACAAAAACAGGCTTGCAATCTAATTGATATACAAGCCTGAATTTTGAAACTGGTGGAGCGTATGGGAGTCGAACCCATGACCTTCAGACTGCCAGTCTGACACTCTAGCCAACTGAGCTAACGCCCCATTTTCGGTTGCAAATATAAAATTTTTACTTTTACATTTTCAAAAACAAAATAATATTATGGAAAGAAGATTGTTTATTGCTGTCGAAATCCCTACAGACTCAATGCTTATAGAGCATGTTGCCACTTTACAAAAACTCACACGAAACGATAAAATTAAATGGGTTGAGCTGCATAATCTTCACATTACGCTCAGATTTATTGGCGAAACTCCCGAAAGTTTGCTCAAACCTATCATCAAATCTCTTCAAAATCTTTCGGAAACTTATGTTTCTTTTGAATGTACGCTTGCAAAATTGGGCATATTCGGAAGTTCTTATAATCCACGGGTGATTTGGCTGGGCATTTCAGGTAAAGAACATTTTCAGGCATTAAGTCTTAAAATTAATCAGGCATTGCAGCTTGCCGGCATTGAAATGGATAGCCGCCCTTTTGTGCCTCACCTCACCTTAGGACGAATAAATCAATGTAATGACAAAAATAATTTGAGAGAAGTAGTTGAGAAAATGTCGGGAGGCTTTAAAAAAGAAATTAAAGTGGAAGCTTTTCATTTAATCGAAAGTAAGCTCACACCGAAGGGACCTATTTACACAAAACTACATTCGATTCCTTTGAAATAAGTTTACCAGTGGTAAATCACCCGTAAAGCAAGATAGGCGCCGATGCCCACTAAAATAATCCCCACAATGCGATTGACCCAATGCATTAAGGTTGGAGTTATATAACTTTTAATTTTATTCGAGATATAACTCTTTACAACATCAGTGAAAAATATGGTGAGCAAAGCTCCAATAAAAAAGGCAAGAATTTTCAGATTATGCACTCCATAATTTGAAGTTGCCGCCACCGTAACCGTAATCCAAAAGAACCAAACTCCCGGGTTTGCCATATTGAGGAAGAAACCTTTTAGCAAATATGTTATATCCGAAGGACGCTTCACCTGAACTTCCTCCCCTTCTTCTACCACCACTTTTCGTGTGAAAGTGACGACCCCAAAAATAGCAAGTATGGTGCCTCCAATTACTCCAAAATAAAGTTGATTTTTTGGAGCATCCAACACCTGACTGGCTCCGAAATATGTGAGCAACACCAAAGCCACGTCGCTAAGGAAAATGCCTATTGCCAGGAAAAAACCTGCCCTAAAACCGCGGTGAATACTGGTTTGCAGCAAGGCAAATAAGGCGGGTCCCAACAAAACTGCTATGGTCAGCCCTAATAAAACACCTTGTATGAATGGGAATATCATATTAAAATTAATTCTGATTAGTTAAAAATTCAGTCCAGCTTTTTAATTTTTCTCCTTTCAACACTCTTGGGAATTTGTTTTGCCCGCCTTCTTTTCCCTGCAATTTCATCCAATCATAAAAATATTGCACAGGAATAATATCTACCAACACTTCTCTTATGGCTTCGAGTCGCTCAACACGATAGTCGTCGTTGATGGTCTTTAGCTTTTGGTCGATGCTTTCGCTGAGTACTTTTGGGTCGATTTTATCATTTGTTCCAACAAACCAATGGTGAGCGAACATATTCTGATAGCTTACCCCAGCCACAGAAAACTCCAAAATTTCAATTTGAAGTTCTTTAGAGGCTTGTTGTATGGCAACATTCAGGTTGTCGAGCGAAACATGTTCGCCACAAAGACTCAGGAAAAGCTTAGTGCGACCGGTTATCACAATTTCACTTTCTTTTTTAGAAGTGAAGCGCACGGTATCGCCAATCAGATAGCGCCATGCCCCGGCACAACTCGAAATCAGCAAAGCGTAATCGGTGTTTTCTTCAATATCTTTAATTGAGAGCGACCTGGGATTGGGTCGCAAATTTCCTTCTCCATCAAAATTATCTTCATTAAAAGGGATAAACTCGAAAAACAATCCATTATCCAACACCAATTGCATTGATTGCGACCCTTTGTGAGTTTGATAGGCAATGAATCCTTCGGATGCAAGGTAGGTTTCGATATACTCGATGGGTTTGGAAAGTATTTTTTCAAACGAATGTCTGTATGGCTCGAAAGCAACTCCGCCATGAACAAAAATGGACAGGTTGGGCCATATTTCGTGTATGCTTTTGAGGTTATAATATTCGGTGATTCGGAGCAAAAGGATTTGAATCCATGCCGGCACGCCTGCTATCACGCCAATGTCCCACTTGGGGGCTTTTTTCACAATTTCTTCAAGCTTTGCCGACCAATCGCGCTCTTTCGAAATCCTTCGCCCGGGTTTATAAAAATGCTGAAACCAAAAAGGTATGTTCTTCGCCGTGATGCCCGACAGATCGCCTTCGAAATATTTTCCATTATAATGCAAATGAGTGCTTCCGCCGAGGATTAAGATCCCTTTTTCGAAAAATTCGTTGGGGAAATCGTATTGAGCTAACGAAAATATCTGACGTGTTGAGGTCTTTTTTATTGCCCGCAACATGTCGGAAGTAACCGGAATGTATTTGCTTGAAGCTTCGGATGTGCCCGAACTTAGGGCGAAATACTTGATTTTCCCGGGCCAGCACACATCCATTTCACCCTGATGGGTTTTGCTCCACCAGTCGCGATAGATGCTGTTGTATTCGAAAATAGGCACACTTTCCTGAAAGGCTTTTATGATATCGCGCTTCAGAAACAGCTTGGTAAATTCGAAATGCTTTCCGAAAAGCGTGAACTGCGATTTGCGAATGAGTTTTCGCAAGGTTCGGCGCTGCACCCTATGCGGATTCACTGCCTTGGCGGTGGTGCGAGGCATTTTGCTTTTCAGCTCGATGGCGTTTTTTATGATGGAACCTAGGATGGGCATTCGACAAATATGGAGTGCAAATTTAAATATTTATTACGAATAAAGGAAAAGTTTAGTCTTTAATGAAATATTTTCTTGAAAAAGAACTGAACTTTATGCGCCTTTTTCTCCTACAAAATAATCTTCTTTATTCTTAAAAAGAACATTGAAAGTGGTTAAACTGCCGTAGATGCGTGTGATATACTGTTGCATATCCACTTTTTCTTCATCGGTGAGTTTGCTCGAATTAAGTTTTTGTTCTAACACCCTCACCCGATCGCGAATCATGACAATTTTATGGAAAAAAGCGTCAATTGAAATTTCTTTTTCTTTCAAACTGCTATCGCCCGGCATCATAAGCAAGCGACCATTGGTCCATTTGCTGCCCATGGGCACGGTTTCCTGCACATCGCTAAAGCGGCGCAACACACGAATGAGGCTTTTTTCTATCTTTTCATAAGTGGCCATATCGGAAGGGGTTTCGATGGCTTCGATGATTTCTAATCCTTCATAATTTCGTTGAATTTGTTTGATTCCGTTTTCGATGAAGGCAATTTCGAACACATCTGAGCGAATTTGCACCACCACTCCTTTGCCAAATTGTGGATGTTTGATGCGCGAACCAATTCCTAATTGTATATCTGTCATACGTTTTATATTAAATGTAAGGTCGTTTTAGTGAAAACAAAAATAATATTATTATTTGATTTGATGATATGATGATGTGCTGATATGATGATGTGCTGATATGCTGATGCGCTAATGTAACGGATGGAAATATATTGTAGTGGGAATTGAATTATTTGTAATTTTGTATGTTTATAAAAAATCAAATGACGAATAGAGAAGAATTCATATTACATCGTATCTCAAGCACCATAAAGAGCAAAGACCCCAATGCTGAGGTTATTCTATTTGGTTCACATGCCAGAGGCACAGCTCATGCTGAATCGGATTGGGATATTTTAATTTTATTGAATCAGCTTAATTTCACTAAAACTACTGAAACAGAATATAGAAACCGAATCTATGATGTTGAATTGGAAGTAGGGGAAGCCATTTCAACTTTTGTATATTCAAAGCAAATTTGGGAAACAAAATATGCTGTAACTCCATTTTATCAAAACATAAAGAAAGAGGGGATTATTCTAAAATGACAGGTGCAAAAGCAGATTATATTAATTACAGAATAGAAAAATCGAAAGAAGTTTTCGAGGATGCTGTGATTTTGGCTGAGAAAAAGCGATGGAATTCGTGTGTAAACAGGCTGTATTATTCATCATTTCATCTGGTAAATGCCTTACTCTTTAAGAACGGAATCAATGCTCAAACTCATAGTGGAATAAAGACCCAATTCAGCAATCATTTTGTAAAAACAGGAAAACTCAGTATTGAATGTGGACGATTGTATTCGCATTTAATTGACTGGCGACAAGAAAGTGATTATGTAGAATACACTGAATTTGATGAGCAAACGGTAGTTCCTCTCATTGAGAAAGTAATGAATTTGAATAGTGAGATTATTAAAGCTATTGCTCAAGAATAAGTGGGAATAAGGTTTTTATATGAAAAAAATCATTTCCATACTTACATGTTTTTTATATACCTTATTCCTTTCCGGACAAACAGTTTCGGTTTCAGCAACTAAAATGAATCTATTCTATAATGGGCTACCTAATCCTTTCAAAGTTGTAGTCGAGAATCAAGATTGCAACAATATTGTAGTGAAAGCAACAAAAGGTGAAATAGAAGGCAAAGAGTGCGAATACATATATAGGTTTGTCGATTCCACAGTAAATTCAACTACAACAAAAATTTACGTCGGAATAAATAGAAAGAAAACTATAAACTGGATAGATTCAGTTGAATATAGAATTAATAAATTACCAGATCCCACACCAACAATTAATTGGAAAATGATTTCAATAATTCGTGAACATGGTTTGAAATATTATCAAGAAAATAGCGGAGATGAAAATTACACCCTTGGTATTATAAATGAGCAATTAAATTTTGATTATATGCTTTATATTCCAGTCATACAATATTCAATCAAAATTATTAGGCAAGATTCTGTTATATTTGAAAACAAACAAATCTTTGGGGCTAAAATAATGAAAAACATCGTTGATAAATATCTCATTGCTGGAAAAGCGGGTGATATGGTGATAGTTTACGATATTATTTCACAAGCCCCAGATGGAGGGAAAAGAAGATATGACAAATTAGAATATCAATTAAAATAAACAATTCATAATTGCATCATTTAGGAACTGAATTTCAAATTCAACTTAGCCAAGTCTACATTTTTATCAAAATTGTATTATCCTCATAATTAAGCATATAAAATTGCGGAAGCCTATGCTAAACTTCTAGCATATACCAAAACAGTTGTGGAAGCCTATGCTAAACTTCTAGCATATATATATCCAGTTGGAGAAGCCTATGCTAAACTTCTAGCATACATATATCCAAATGGAGAAGCCTATGCTAAACTTCTAGCATACATATATCCAATTGGAGAAGCCTATGCTAAACTTCTAGCATATATATATCCAAATGGAGAAGCCTGTGCTATAAACAACTGAAAAAAAGTATCATTTTTTTGGCGGTATTGTATATTTTTATAATTTTGTCGTACAAAAAATAATACGTTTTAATTACAAACAAATCAAAAATTACGCTTATGATTGATTTACAAGTTTTTTTCGATGGACTATTTCTTGAATTAGCCATCACTCATCATCGTTTAAGCAATTTCTCAAGGGATTGTATTCAGAACATGATC
>JBAWXL010000026.1:0-24716 GCA_037144095.1 Bacteroidota bacterium | reverse complement strand
TGTATCATTTGGATATTAGTTGATAAGAAACTCCATTTTTTGCCAAACCTAACAGCTTCCCGAAATTTGTTAGGTTTTGTAGTGAGTTAATTTGGATGCGGTATGAATTATCATGAAGGCAATAAGCCTATATCTTCGAGACTTTTTATAACGAAAAACCCCGCCATAAAGGACGGGGTTTCTTTTTTTATCATTGAATATGTTTGGAATCAATGAAACTTATAGTTTTTGCCCGGGTAAACTGCCTGCTCGCCTAAGAGTTCTTCAATTCTTAAAAGTTGATTGTATTTGGCAATTCGCTCGCTGCGGCATGCCGATCCGGTTTTGATTTGTCCGGTGTTGAGAGCAACGGCAAGGTCGGCAATGGTAGTGTCTTCGGTTTCGCCCGAACGGTGGCTGATTACGGCATTGTATGAATTGCGGTAGGCATAGTTAACCGTGTTGATGGTTTCGGTGAGGGTGCCAATTTGATTGAGTTTTACCAACACTGAGTTGGCTACGTTTTTTTGCACACCCATTTTCAGGCGTTCGATATTGGTTACAAATAAGTCGTCGCCCACCAATTGAATTTTCGAAGTGAGGGCTTTTGTCATCAGTTTCCATCCGTCCCAATCGTCTTCGGCCATTCCATCTTCAATTGAGATGATGGGGTATTTGCTCACCCAATCTTTCCAATAATCCACCATTTGGGCGGGAGTCAGCTTGTCGCCGCTCGATTTGTGCAAATGATATACGTTTTCTTCGGGAATATAATATTCGGACGAAGCGGGGTCTAAGGCGATGAAAATATCTTCGCCGGCTTTATATCCTGCTTTTTCGATAGCCTGAAGTATCACTTTAATGGCTTCTTCGTTCGATTTGAGGTTGGGTGCAAAACCGCCCTCGTCGCCCACGTTGGTTGATTGTTTCATCTTTTTAAGCACCGCTTTGAGGTTGTGGAAAACTTCGGCTCCCATGCGTATGGCATCGTAAAAAGAAGTAGCCCCCACAGGCACAATCATGAATTCCTGGAAGTCGATTGAATTGTCGGCATGCGAACCTCCGTTGAGGATGTTCATCATCGGAATGGGAAGGGTCACTGCATTTACACCACCAATGTAGCGATATAAATGCTGATTGGTTTGCTGTGCACCCGCCTTGGCACAAGCCAGAGAAACTCCTAAAATGGCGTTTGCGCCAAGTTTCGATTTGTTGGGAGTTCCGTCGAGGGTGATTAATTTATGATCGATTTCGGCTTGTTCGGTAACTAAATGTCCTTTTAGCTCCTCGTTAATAAACGTATTCACGTTTTGCACGGCTGTAAGCACACCTTTGCCCATATACATCTTATCGTCGCCATCGCGCAGTTCCATCGCCTCATGCACTCCTGTTGAAGCACCTGAAGGCACAGCGGCTCTTCCTAAAATACCATCTGAAGTTACCACATCCACTTCAACGGTTGGATTTCCTCTCGAATCGAGGATTTGTCGGGCATACACTTGTTCTATTAAGCTCATAATTTTTTCTTTATATTAAAAAAAGGACAAAGTAAAATCCTTCATCCTTTTTCTGGTTAATTATATGTTTTAAATACTATTCTTCTTTTTTGTCGTCAGCTTCTTCAACATCCGAATCGAGTTGAGCTTCTTCAATAACATCTTCTACCACAGGAGCGGCTTTAGGTGTGGCTACAGTTGCTTCAACTTCTTTCTTCTTGCCTGAAGATCTTCTTTTACGAGCGCTCTTGGTTTTCTTTTCATCTTTGCCACCAAGCATCAGTTCGTTATAGTCAACCAATTCGACGATACACATTTCGGCATTATCACCTAATCGGGAATCAGTGCGAAGAATTCTTGTGTAACCACCCGGACGGTTGGCTATTTTCACAGAAACTTCTTTGAAGAGTTCGGTAACCGCTTCTTTGCTTTGTAAGTAACTAAAAACAGTTCTCCTCGAATGTGTGGTGTCTTCTTTTGATTTTGTAATCAAAGGTTCTACATACACTCTAAGTGATTTAGCTTTAGCCAAAGTAGTGGTTATCCGTTTATGTAAAATGAGAGAAGAGGCCATGTTCGATAACATCGCTTTACGATGCGAATGAGTTCTTCCTAAATGATTGAATTTTTTACCGTGTCTCATTATTCTTAATCCTTATCTAATTTATATTTTATTATATTCATTCCAAACTCCAGGTTTTTATTTTTTACCAGTTCTTCTAGCTCTGTTAAGGATTTTTTACCGAAGTTGCGGAATTTAAGCAAGTCGTTTTTATTGTATGATACCAATTCGCCAAGTGTTTCAACGTCGGCAGCTTTAAGGCAATTCAGCGCTCTTACAGATAAATCGAGATCAACCAATTTCATTTTCAATAGTTGACGAACGTGAAGCGAAGATTCATCTAATTCTTCTGAAATATTCACATTGGTAACTTCCAATGAAATCTTTTCGTCAGAGAAAAGCAACAAGTGCTGAATAATGATTTTAGCAGCTTCTTTCAAAGCATCGGTTGGATGAATTGAACCATCAGTTAGTATCTCAATAGTGAGTTTTTCATAATCCGTTTTTTGCTCAACCCTATAAGAGTCAATTGCAAATTTAACGTTTTTGATAGGTGTGTGAATAGAATCTAATGTGATGACACCAATTCCCTCAGTTGAAGGTTTATTTTCTTCTGCAGGAACATATCCACGACCTTTTTCGATAGAAAATTCAACAATAAGCTTAACAGAAGGTTCGAGATTGCAAAGCACAAGATCAGTATTAATAACCTGAAAGTTATTTAAGAACTTATTGATGTCACCTGCTTTAAAAGTATCTTGTCCACTAATAGTAACCCTAACTTTTTCATTGCTAACGCCATCAATCTGTTTTTTAAAACGGATTTGTTTAATATTAAGGATGATATCGGTAACGTCTTCGAGAACCCCTTTAATTGCGGAAAATTCATGATCCACACCATCAATTTTAATTGAAGTTACGGCATAACCTTCTAACGATGAGAGAAGAACTCTTCGTAAAGTGTTACCCACAGTAATGCCATATCCTGGTTCAAGTGGTCGGAATTCAAAGACACCTCTGAATTCGTCAGCTTCAACCATGATGACTTTTTCTGGTTTTTGAAAAGTTAAAATTGACATTTATTTTTTTATTAAGTATATGATAAATTGTTATTTCGAATATAATTCAACTATCAGTTGTTCTTTTATATTTTCGGGAATATTTTCTCTCTCAGGATAAGTAACAAATTTTCCGGTAAAAGATGCTGTATCCCATTCGAGCCAGTTAAATTGATTGGCTTTTGAAACAAGACAATCGTTAATTACTTCTAATGATTTTGATTTTTCACGTACACCAACAGTGTCGCCTGGTTTAAGTAAGCAAGAAGGCACATTCAATACTTTATTGTTCACTGTTATGTGACGATGAATAACTAACTGACGTGCAGCGCTACGAGTTGGAGCAATTCCTAATCTGTAAACTACATTGTCTAATCTTGATTCAATAAGTTGAAGAAGAATTTGACCAGTAATACCTTTTTTCGAGGTAGCTAATTTAAAAGTGTTTTTAAATTGGCGCTCTAAAATTCCATAAGTATACTTAGCTTTTTGTTTTTCCTGCAACTGAATACCATATTCAGATTGTTTTGCACGACGTTTATTTTGTCCATGTTGACCAGGAGGATAATTTTTCTTCTCGTAATTTTTATCGGGTCCATAAATCGGATCTTTAAACTTTCTTGCAATTTTGGTTTTTGGACCTATATATCTTGCCATAATTTATTTATATATTGTATGATTGAATTCGAATTATACCCTTCTACGTTTTGGAGGACGACAGCCATTGTGAGGTAAAGGAGTAACATCCATAATTTCCATTACTTCAATTCCGCTGGCGTGAATAGTTCTGATAGCAGATTCTCTACCAGACCCAGGTCCTTTTACGAAAACTTTAACTTTGCGAAGTCCCAAATCGTAGGCAACTTTTGAGCAATCAGTTGCAGCAGTTTGAGCAGCATAAGGGGTGTTCTTTTTCGACCCTCTGAAACCCATTTTACCGGCTGATGACCATGAGATTACCTGTCCAGCATTGTTAGCCAAGGAAATAATAATATTGTTGAAAGAAGCTGTAATAAATGCTTTTCCTATTGCCTCAACCTTTACAATTCTTTTTTTTGTGCTTTTAGCAGTTTTTGCCATGATAATATTTTAAACTTTAAACTTATGTCTATTTATTAACCTTTAGTTGCCTTTTTCTTGTTAGCAACCGTTTTTTTCTTCCCTTTACGAGTTCGAGCATTATTTTTTGTGCTTTGTCCTCTAACAGGTAAGCCTAAACGATGACGAATTCCACGATAACTTCCAATATCCATTAATCGTTTAATATTTGTTTGTACCTCAGAGCGAAGTGCGCCTTCAACTTTGTAATTATCATTAATAATGTTACGTATCTTGGTTTGTTCTTCATCATCCCAATCCTGTACTTTTTTATTAATATCAATATCAGCTTCCTTAAGAATCTTTTGAGCAGTGCTTTTAGCAATGCCATAGATATAAGTAAGACCTATTTCGCCTCTTTTGTTCTTGGGTAAATCGATACCAGCAATTCTTGCCATAAAATATTCAGTTTTTTGAATTAAAAATGTTATCCTTGTCTTTGTTTATACTTTGGATTCTTTTTGTTTATCACATAAAGTTTTCCTTTTCGACGCACAATTTTGCAATCGGCTGTTCTTTTTTTGATTGATGTTCTTACTTTCATTTTCGTGTTATTTATATCTGAATGTAATTCTGCCTTTGGTTAAATCGTATGGTGACATTTCAAGCTGTACTCTATCTCCAGGCAATATTTTAATGTAATGCATCCGCATTTTTCCTGAAATATGAGCAATAATTACATGCCCGTTTTCCAGTTCAACGCGAAACATCGCATTACCCAGTGATTCTATCACTGTTCCATCTTGCTGGATTGATGCTTGTTTTGCCATTTTATATTTTTATTCTATATTTAATTTTCAATAAATTCAAAAGTTGATAAAATTTCTGCCTTTCCATCAGTAATCGCAATTTGGTGTTCAAAATGTGCAGATGGCTTTTTGTCTGACGTTACAATCGTCCAACCATCTTTTTCTTGAATGATGTTTCTTTTTCCGAAATTAATCATAGGTTCAATACATATAACCATTCCGTCTACAAGTCTTACACCATGCCCCTTTTTGCCATAGTTAGCAATTTCAGGTTTTTCATGCAAACGTTTTCCAATTCCATGTCCTACCAATTCTCTAACAACCGAATAACCGTTTTCTTCAACATACATTTGAATTGCATTTCCAATATCTCCAGTTCTTTTTCCACTGAAAGCTTTTTCAATTCCAATATATAAAGATTCTTTAGTTATCTTTAATAGTTTCAAGATTTCCGGTTTTACATTTCCAACAGGAAATGTGTAGGCAGAATCTCCTACCCAACCATTCATTATAACACCGCAATCAACAGACACAACATCTCCGTCTTTAATGACATTATCACCTGGAATTCCATGAACAACTTGTTCATTTATTGAAATACAAAGTGTAGCTGGAAATCCATTATACCCTTTAAAAGCTGGAATTGCATTATGTGAACGAATGTAATCTTCAGCGATTTTATCAAGGTCTATTGTTTTAACCCCGGGCTTGATGTGTTTTGAAACTTCAGCAAGCGTTTTACCAACAAGCAAAGAACTTTGTTTAATTAACTTTATATCATCTTTTGTTTTAAGTTCAATCATTCATTTTAAAATAGACTACATTCCAGAAGTTCTACCTTTTATTCTACCTGATTTAGTTAGTCCATCATAATGTCTCATCAGCAAATGACTTTCGATTTGTTGAAGTGTATCTAAAACAACACCAACTAAAATCAAAAGAGATGTTCCTCCGAAAAATTGAGCAAATTGAGTATTAACTCCCATAAGCCTAACAAGAGCTGGCATAATCGCCACAAATGCTAAAAATATGGAACCAGGTAAGGTAATTTTCGACATAACTCCATCTAAAAACTCAGCAGTTCTTTTCCCTGGCTTTATACCAGGAATAAATCCACCATTTTTCTTCATATCTTCGGCCATTTGATTTGGATTTATCGTAATTGCAGTGTAGAAATAAGTAAAGAGTATTATCAATACTGCGAAAGTAAAATTATACCAAAATCCATTGAAATTTGAAAATGTTGAAGCAAAACCACTAAGTGTTTCTGATTGAGCAAACCCAACCAAAGTAATAGGTAAAAACATAATTGCCTGAGCAAAAATAATTGGCATTACCCCTGCTGCATTAACTTTTAAAGGAATGTATTGTCTAACACCACCATATTGCTTGTTTCCAACAATACGTTTAGCGTATTGTACAGGTATTTTTCGAGTTCCTTGTACTAAAAGAATACTGATAAGTACTACAAAAACCAGGAATATTAATTCTAATAAAAACACAACTAAACCACCGCCTTGTTCTTCCATACGTGAAACAAATTCACCTACTAAAGCAAAAGGAAGTCGAGCAATAATTCCTACCATAATTAAAAGCGAAATCCCATTCCCAATTCCTTTATCGGTAATTCTTTCTCCCATCCACATAATAAACATTGAACCTGCTGTTAAAATAAGTATCGAACAAATTCCGAAAAAAGAAAATATCGAATGAGCAGTATCAGGCGTAAATGGATAAACAGCCGTTGAAGGAAGTTGACTAATTAAATTAGCGATATAACTTGGAGATTGGAATAACAGAATAACAACAGTAAGATAACGTGTCATTTGATTCAATTTTTTCCTTCCACTTTCACCTTCCTTTTGAAGTTTCTGAAAATATGGGATTGCCATACCTAGCAATTGAACAACAATTGACGCTGAGATATAAGGCATTATTCCTAAGGCAAATATTGAGGCATTTGAAAATGCACCACCTGAGAACATATTAAGTAATCCAAGCAAACCATCTTTAGTTTGAGATTTAAATGCACCTAACATTTGAGGGTCCACACCAGGTAATACAACAAATGAACCCACCCTATATAATAACACAATTAATAAAGTATAGAGGATTCTTCTTTTAAGCTCCTCTATCTTATTTATGTTTCGGATAGTTTGTAACAGTCTTTTCATGTAACGGTTTTATATTATAGTTGCAATCCCACCTAAACCTTCAATTGCTTTTCTTGCAGATGCAGAAAATGCATGAGCTTTAATTTCTAATTTAGTTTTAAGTTCACCTCTTCCTAAAATTTTCACCAAGTCTTTTTTTGAAGAAAGTCCATTCTTATATAATATTTCAACATCAATTGAAGTAATATTTTTTTCTTCAGCCAATTTTTGAAGAGTATCAAGGTTTAATCCATGATATTCTACACGATTAAAGTTGGTAAATCCAAATTTAGGTACCCTTCTATATAAAGGCATTTGCCCACCTTCAAAACCAAACTTTCTGCTATATCCTGATCTTGATTTGGCACCATTATAACCTCTTGTTGAAGTACCACCTCTACCAGATCCTTGACCTCTACCAATCCTTTTGCATTTTTTAACTGACCCTCGAGCCGGTTTTAAATTACTTAAATCCATATACTTTCTTTAATTATCTTCAATTAATAATAAGTGTTCAACTTTTTTTATCATCCCTAAAATCTGTGGAGTAGCATTCAATACAATAGCATTATGCATTTTCCTGATACCTAAAGCTTCAATAGTTCTTTTTTGTCTTTCAGGGCAATGTATTTTACTCCTTACCTGTGTTATTTTTATCGTTTTCATTAATCTTATTTAACCATTAAACACTCTATTTAACTCAATTCCTCTTACTTGGGCAATTGTAAACGGATCTCTCATTTGAATTAAAGCGTTTATTGTAGCTTTTACCACACTATGAGAATTAGATGAACCTTTAGATTTTGCAAGCACGTCCTTTACACCAACACTTTCTAAAACAGCACGCATAGCACCACCAGCAATAACACCAGTACCAGGAGCAGCAGGCTTTAGAAATACTAATGCTCCACTATATTTTCCTTCCTGAGCATGAGGGAGGGTACCTTTTAAAATAGGAACTTTAATAAGATTTTTCTTTGCATCCTCAATCCCTTTAGCAATTGCCGAAGTTACTTCCTTTGCTTTTCCTAAACCATGTCCTACAACTCCATTTTCATTTCCAACTACAACTATTGCAGAAAAACTAAATGTTCTTCCTCCCTTTGTAACTTTTGTAACTCTCTGAATACTTACTAGTTTATCTATAAACTCTATTTCAGTAGATTTTACTTTTTTAATATTTACATTTGACATACTTCTTTCCTTTTAAAATTTCAAACCACCAACTCTTGCAGCATCAGCTAAAGATTTAACCCTTCCATGATATAAATATCCATTTCTATCAAAAACAACTGCTGTAATCCCTAATTCTAAAGCCTTTTGAGAAATCAATTTACCTACCAATTCAGCTTGTCCAATTTTATTAATATTTCTTGGAACAGTTTCATTGTTAAGAGAAGACGCAGCAACTAATGTTTTACTATTTACATCATCTATAATTTGAGCATATATCTCCTTGTTACTACGAAAAACTGTTAATCGAGGATGCTGTGCAGTTCCCTTAACAACTTTTCTTATTCTTCTTTTTATTGTTAATCTTCTAAGAGCTTTTCTATCTTTAATAGCCATTATTCTATGATTTTATAATGATGTTAATTTTATTTATCTGAAGCTGATTTCCCAGATTTCCTACGTACAATTTCACCAGCAAAACGAATACCTTTACCTTTATAAGGTTCGGGCTTGCGTAGAGATCTAATCTTAGCAGCAACTTGACCAATAAGTTGTTTATCTATCGATTGAAGTATAATTGAAGGACTTTTCCCACGTTCTGCAGTAGTTTCCACTTTAATTTCACTTGGTAATTCTATAATTATATTATGTGAATAACCTAGTGAAAGCTCGAGTAATTGTCCATTAGCAACAGCTTTATATCCAACTCCAACTAATTCTTGTGTAATTTTATAGCCCTCAGAAACACCTTTAACCATATTAAACAACAATGATCTATACAAACCATGTTTCGATTTATGAGTTTTCTGTTCAGAATGTCTTTCCAAAGTAACTTGATTGTTATCTATTCTAATAGAAATGATAGGATCCACAAATTGACTCAATTCACCTAACGGCCCTATTATTTTTACAATATTTTTATCTGATATATTTACCTGAACTCCAGAAGGTAGTTCAATAGGTAATTTTCCAATTCTTGACATTAATTCAATTCGTTATTTAACTAATAAAACATAAAACTTCGCCACCAATATTCTGCACTTTTGCTTCTTTGTCTGTCATCAAGCCTTTTGATGTAGAAATAATTGCAATTCCTAAACCATTTAGTACCCTTGGCATGTCTTCACAACTTGTATATTTACGCAACCCAGGTTTACTAATACGGTCCAATTTCACAATTGCAGGCATTTTTGTTACAGGATGATATTTTAATGCAACTTTAATATTTCCTGGTATTGCACTGTCTTCAAATTTATAATTTAATATATACCCTTTTTCAAAAAGAATTTTAGTGATTTCCTTTTTTACCTTTGATGAAGGTATTTCAACCACTTTATGATTAGCCATAATTGCATTTCTGACTCTTGTTAAATAATCTGCTATAGGATCTGTAACCATTTTACAATTTAAATTTAATATAATATTTTACCAACTTGCTTTTGTAACTCCAGGAATAAGTCCATTTAACGCCATTTCTCTAAAATTTATACGAGAAATACCAAACTGACGCATATACCCTTTAGGCCGTCCTGTCAGTTTACAACGATTATGTTGTCTAACAGGTGAGGCATTTTTAGGTAATTTTTGTAAGCCTATAAAATCACCTTTCGCTTTTAGTTCAGCTCTTTTAACCGCATACTTTTCTACCATCTTAGCTCTTTTTACTTCACGAGCCTTTATTGATTCTTTTGCCATTATAAATTATTTTTGGGTTTTGAAGGGTAAACCGAATTCTTTAAGTAATGCATAACATTCTTTATCATTTGTAGAAGATGAAACAAAAGTAATATCAAGACCACTGATTTTTTGAATTTTATCTATATTAATTTCCGGAAATATAATTTGCTCAGAAATTCCAAAGGTATAATTTCCATGACCATCAAATCCTTTATCATTAATTCCTCTAAAATCCCTAATACGAGGAACTGCAACTGATACAAGTCTATCAAGAAACTCATACATCTTATCACCTCTTAAAGTCACTCTTACACCAATTGGCATCCCTTTACGAAGTTTAAAATTCGAAATATCCTTTTTTGATTTTGTCTGCACAGCTTTTTGACCAGCAATCATAGTCATTTCATTAAGTGCACTATCCATTAATTTTTTATCTGCTATTGCTCCACCTAAACCCTGATTTAAACAGATTTTATGTAATTTGGGAACCTGCATAGTATTTTTATAAGAAAACTGTTGTTGTAAAGATGGAATTACATCTTCAATATACTTTTTCTTTAATCTTGGTATATAAGTCATTATTTAATAACCTCCTTTGATTTTTTTGAATATCTAACTAATTTGTCTTTTTCTAACCGACGTCCAACTCTTGTTGCATTTCCTTTCGCATCTATCAACATTAAATTTGAGATGTGAATAGGCGATTCTTGTTTTATGATTCCACCTTGTGGAGTTTTTGCGGTGGGCTTACTATGTTTTGAAACCATATTAATTCCTTCAACTAGAGCTGTGTTTTTTGATCTCATAATAACAAGAACTTTTCCTTGTTGTCCTTTAGAATCACCAGCAATCACCTTAACAATATCACTTTTTTTAATATTAAATTTTCTCATATCGATAATTTTATTAAATTACTTCTGGAGCTAATGAAACTATTTTCATGAATTGTTTTTCACGTAATTCCCTTGCCACAGGTCCAAAAATACGTGTACCACGTAATTCTTCAGTTGCAGTTAGCAAAACAATTGCATTATCATCAAATCGAATATAAGAACCGTCACTTCTTCTTACTTCTTTTCTAGTTCTAACAATGACAGCCTTACTTACTGTTCCTTTTTTTACATTACCAGAAGGAATTGCATCCTTTATTGTAACAATTATTTTGTCTCCTAAAGAGGCATACCTTTTCTTTGTACCACCAAGTACTCTAATACAAAGTGCCACTTTTGCACCACTATTATCAGCTACTATTACTCTTGATTCTTGCTGTATCATAACTTATTTTGCTCTTTCGATTATTTCTACTAATCTCCAACATTTATTTTTACTTAAAGGACGAGTTTCTGCAATTAATACAGAATCTCCAATGTTAGATTCATTCTTTTCATCATGGGCCATAAAACTAGTAGTCTTCTTTATAAACTTTCCATAAATAGGATGCTTTATTTGTCGTTGAACAACAACAATAATAGACTTATCCATTTTATTGCTAACCACGATTCCAGTTTTTTCTTTTCTTAATTTACGAGTTTCCATTAAGTTAAATAGTTTTATTTGAATCTTTTTCTTTTTGTTCGATATTTCTTTTGCGAAGTTCAGTTTGAATTCTAGCAACAGCTTTCCGATAACTCTTTATTTTATTAGGATTTTCTAAAGGAGAAACAGCATGATTCAATTTTAATTTCACCAACTGTTTTGTTTCTTCTTCTAATCTTTCTATCAATTCTTTTGACGAAAGTTCTTTAACAACATCTTGTTTCATCTTTTATTAATTTGATTCCTCAATGTAATCCCTTCTTACAATAAATCTTGTAAGAACAGGTAATTTTTGTGCTGCGAGACGTAAGGCTTCCTTAGCAATATTTAATGGAACACCTTCTGCTTCAAAAAGAATACGTCCAGGATGAACCATAGCAACAAAATATTCAGGAGCACCCTTACCCTTTCCCATTCGAACTTCAGCTGGTTTCTTTGTAATGGGTTTATCAGGAAATATTCTAATCCAAATTTGTCCTTCACGTTTCATATATCTGGTTAGTGCTTGACGTGCAGCTTCAATTTGTCGACCAGTCATCATGCATCCATCTAATGATTTAAGTCCAAATGAACCAAAAGCTAATTCCGAACCTCTTTTAGAATTGCCTTTCATTTGGCCTTTCCCTTTTTGAACTTTTCTATATTTTGTCTTTTTAGGCTGTAACATTTATTATAATGTTTAGATCTTAAATTTAATTATCTTCTTTTTCTGTTGTTATTACTTTTATTTCTTGGGCTAGAATTATATGTTTCCTTTACTTCAGTTGTAAGTGGAACCAATTCACGCTTTCCATAAACAATACCTTTACAAATCCAAACTTTAATCCCTATCCTTCCGTAAGTTGTATGAGCCTCAGCTAATGCATAATCAATATCAGCTCTAAGAGTATGTAAAGGTGTTCTTCCTTCTTTAAATTGCTCACTACGAGCCATTTCAGCTCCTCCAAGTCGTCCAGAAATCATTACTTTTATACCTTCTGCTCCAATTCTCATTGTAGATGCTATTGATGTTTTTAATGCCCGTCGAAATGAAATTCTCCCTTCAATTTGCTTGGCTATAGTTGAAGCTACAATAAAAGCATCTAATTCAGGTCTTTTAATTTCAGAAATATTAATCTGTACTTCTTTTTTTGTAAGCTTTTTTAATTCCTCTTTGAGTTTATCAACTTCCTGCCCACCTTTACCAATTATTAGTCCTGGACGAGCAGTATTAATAGTAACTGTAACTAACTTTAATGTTCTTTCAATTAATATTTTTGAAATTCCAGCTTTTTGCAAACGCGCATTTAAATATTTTCTAATCTTATTATCTTCAACAAGTTTATTATCAAACTTCTTTCCTCCAAACCAATTAGAATCCCATCCTCTAATTATTCCTAATCTAATCCCTATAGGGTTAACTTTTTGTCCCATTAAAATAAATTATTTTAAGTTTTTACTATTAATTGTCATTGTAACATGGTTAGATCGTTTTCTAATCCTATAACCTCTACCTTGTGGTGCAGTACGCAAACGTTTTAAAACTCTACCGCTATCAACAAAAATATTTTCAACAAACAAATTACTATCCTCGATTCGTTTCCCCTCATTTTTTGCTTGCCAATTCGAAATTGCAGAAAGCAATAATTTATATAATTTAACAGAAGATTCCTTTGAGCTATATTTTAATATATGAATTGCTTTTTCTACTTCCATCCCACGAATTAAATCTGCCATTAAACGTGTCTTACGAGGTGAAGTTGGATTATCATATAATTTTGCAATAAAAGTAGTTTTCTTTTCTTCCTTTAAAATTTCAGCTTTATTATGTTTTCTAGTTCCCATTTATATTAATTATTACTATTTCTTACCTTTATTTCCAGCATGACCTCTAAAAATACGAGTTGGCGCAAATTCACCTAACTTATGTCCAACCATATTTTCAGTAACGTAAACTGGGATGAACTTATTTCCATTATGAACTGCAATTGTTTGGCCGACAAAATCCGGCGAAATTGTAGATGCTCTTGACCAAGTCTTTACAACAAATTTCTTTTTTGAATCAACTAATTCGAGAACTTTTTTCTCTAATTTATATTCAATATAGGGTCCTTTTTTAAGTGATCGACTCATAGTTTCAGTGCGTAATTAAATTATTTTTTTCTTTCAATAATGTATTTGTTTGAAGACTTTTTCTTGTCACGTGTTTTAAATCCTTTTGCAGGAATACCATTGCGTGATCTAGGATGCCCTCCTGATGCTCTACCTTCACCCCCACCCATAGGGTGATCAACAGGGTTCATCACAACTCCCCTAACTCTTGGGCGTCTACCTAACCACCTACTTCTGCCAGCTTTACCAGAAACTTCAAGATTATGATCAATATTTGAAACCATTCCAATAGTTGCTTTGCAAGTACATAAAATCATTCTGTTTTCACCAGAAGGCATTTTAAGAGTTGCATATTTCCCATCACGAGACATTAATTGTGCATAAGTTCCTGCACTTCGTGCAAGTTTTGCTCCCTGCCCAGGCCGAAGTTCAATATTATGTATAATTGTGCCAAATGGAATTTCTTCTAAATAAAGTGTATTTCCAATTTCAGGTGAAATACCTTTTCCCATTTCAACTTTTTGACCAACTTTCAACCCATGAGGAGCAATCATATATCTTTTCTCTCCATCAGAAAAAACAATTAAGGCAATTCTTGCGGTACGATTTGGATCATATTCAATAGTTTTAACTATAGCTGGAATACCTTCTTTATCGCTTTTAAAATCAATTATTCTATAAGCTCTTTTATGCCCCCCACCTATGTAGCGCATAGTCATTTTTCCTTTATTGTTTCTTCCTCCAGATTTATTTAATCCGAATACTAAACTTTTTTCCGGCTTTCCAAAAGTAATTTCCTCATAAGTACTAATTACTTTAAACCTTTGCCCAGGAGTAACTGGTTTATATTTTTTAAGAGTCATTGGATTAAATATTACTATAAAAATCTATTGTTTCACCTTGATTAATTTCTATTATTGCTTTTTTAATAGCATTCGTTCTACCCTGCAGGACCCCAGTCTTTGTATATTTTATTTTTGACTTTCCTGGTCGAATCATTGTATTAACTGAACATACAGTAACTCCATATAATTCTTCTATAGCCTGTTTAATTTGCAATTTATTAGCCCTCTTGTGAACAATAAACCCATATCGGTTAAATTTTTCACCAGCTATAGTCATTTTTTCAGTAATCAAAGGCTTTATTATAACATTCATTGTTTTATTTTTACTTTTAATGAAATTAAATCTTTCTTAGTCAATTAATAAATCAAAATCTTTCAAAGAATCTTCAACAATTAATATTTTCTTTGCATTAAGAATATCGTAGGTATTTAAATTTAAAGCTTTTATAATTTTAACTTGCTTTAAATTACGAGTCGACAAATATACGTTTTTATTTAATTCGGAAACAACTAAAATTGTCTTTTTTTGAGCTAAATCAAAATTATTTAAAATTTGGAAGTAACTTTGAGTACTTGGTTTTTCAAACGAGAATTTTTCAAGCACAATAATATTTTCTTCTTTAGCTTTATATGTCAAAGCTGAAATACGTGCTAGTCGTTTTACTTTTTTATTTAGTTTAAAACTATAATCACGTGGATGTGGTCCAAAAACTCTAGCACCCCCTTTAAAAAGTGGACTTTTAATGCTACCAGCTCTAGCTCCTCCAGTTCCTTTTTGCTTTTTTAATTTCCTAGTACTTCCAGAAATTGTTGATTTTTCCAAAGTACTATGAGTTCCTTGACGTTGATTTGCTAAAAATTGCTTTACGTCTAAATAGATTACATGATCATTAGGTTCAATTCCGAAAACTTTCTCGTTTAATACCACTGATCTATCGGCTTTATTACCGTTAATATTATATACTGTTAACTCCATCTTTCTAAAAATAAAAATGATCCTTTTGGCCCCGGTACAGAACCTTTAACTATAACGAGATTTTTTTCATATACAATCTTCATTACTTGAAGATTTATCATTTTGACTCGATTTCCACCTGTCCTTCCAGCCATTCTCAATCCTTTGAAAACTCTTGAAGGCCATGAAGAAGCACCAATTGAACCTGGAGCTCTTAATCTATTATGCTGACCATGAGTACTTTCCCCAACACCTCCAAAGTGGTGACGTTTAACAACCCCCTGAAATCCTTTTCCTTTTGACGTACCTACTACATCAATGTATTCTCCTTCAATAAAAACATCCACAGTTAATACATCACCGAATTTTTTTTGATGACCAACTTCAAATCGGGTAAATTCAGCTACAATTTGCTTAGGAGTGGTGTTTGCCTTTGCAAAGTGTCCTTTAAGTGCTTTAGTTGTATTTTTTTCTTTTTTTTCACCATAAGAAAGCTGAATAGCATCATAACCATCATTTTCAATTGTACGCAATTGTGTCACTATACATGGACCAGCTTCTATTACAGTGCATGGTATATTTTTCCCAGAGGCATCGTAAATACTAGTCATTCCAATTTTTTTTCCTATTATCCCTGACATTTCTTTATTTTTTAACGTCCAAATTTTATTATCAAACTTTAATTTCTACTTCAACACCACTTGGAAGCTCAAGTTTCATTAATGCATCAATTGTTTTTGATGTAGTACTATATATATCAAGCAATCTTTTATATGTACATAATTGAAATTGTTCTCTTGACTTTTTATTTACAAATGTTGATCTTAAAACAGTAAAAATTCGTTTATCAGTTGGCAAAGGTATAGGTCCACTTACAACAGCACCAGTTGACTTAACTGTTTTTACAATTTTTTCTGCTGATTTATCCACCAGATTATGATCATATGATTTCAGTTTAATTCTAATTTTTTGACTCACTTTTATTTACTATTAAATATTATTCATTTAAAAATTTACTACATATCCTTTAATTCGATACAACACTTCCTCAATAATTGATCGAGGGGTTTCCATATAATTACTAAATTGCAAACTAGAAGTACCTCTACCTGAAGTAATACTTCTAAGAATTGTTACATAACCAAACATTTCTGATAATGGCACCCTTGCCCGTAATACTTGTAATCCACCTCTAGTATCAATTCCTTCAATTCTTCCTCTTCTTTTATTGATATCACTTGAAACATCTCCCACATATTTGTCTGGGATTACAACTTCAAGTTGCATAATAGGTTCCAATAATATTGACTTAGCTTTTCTACATGCTTCTTTAAATCCAATTTTAGCAACAATTTCAAATGCTAAATTATCTGAATCAACAGAATGATATGAACCATCGAGTAAAGTTACTTGTACTCCTTGCATCGAAAAGCCAGCTAAAACACCATTTCCCATTGCTATTTTAAATCCCTTTTCAATTGAAGATATAAATTCATTAGGAATACTTCCGTTCTTTACTTTGTTTATAAAAACAAGTCCTTTTACATCTTCAGTAACAGGCGAAATTTCAAATTCAATATCAGCAAATTTACCTCTTCCTCCAGATTGTTTTTTATATATTTCTCTATGAAGAACTGTTGTGGTAATTGCCTCTCTATATGCTACCTGTGGATTTCCATGATTACATTCAACTTTAAATTCTCGTTTAAGTCTATCTAATATTATTTCCAAATGAAGTTCTCCCATTCCACTAATTATAGTTTGACCTGATTCCTCATCAACTCTCACATTAAATGTTGGATCCTCTTCAGAAAGTTTAGCCAAAGATAAACTTAAGCGATCAATATCCTCTTGAGTTTTTGGTTCAACAGCAACACTTATTACTGGCTCAGGAAATATAGGAGGTTCAAACAAAATAGGAAATTTTTCAGCACATAAAGTATCTCCTGTTCTAATGCTTTTAAATCCAACAATTGCAACAATGTCACCAGCTTCAACACTAGAAATCGGATTTTGCTTGTTTGCATGCATCTGTAAAATCCTGGATACTCTTTCTTTTTTGCCTGTTGTAGCATTTAATAAAGAAGAACCTTCATTTAATGTACCAGAATATACTCGAATAAATGCCAATTTTCCAACAAAAGGATCTGTAGTTATTTTAAAAGCTAAA
Organism: Bacteroidota bacterium; assembly: GCA_037144095.1. Taxonomy (GTDB): domain Bacteria; phylum Bacteroidota; class Bacteroidia; order Bacteroidales; family CAIXTV01; genus CAIXTV01. The sequence continues at coordinate 7,174 of JBAWXL010000026.1, read as the reverse complement.
GCAGAAAAAGCCGCATCTAATTTTGGTTCTCTAACTTCTTTTTCTTCGGAAATAGGATTTGTTCCAGTAACTGGAGGTACATCTAATGGACTTGGTAAAAATTGAACAATAGCATCTATTAATAATTGAACACCTTTATTTTTAAAAGAAGCACCACAAATTACCGGAGTTATCCTTAACTCAATTGTAGCTTTGCGAATTGCATCAATTATTTCTGATTCTTTAATAGAGTTAGGATCTTTTATAAATCTTTCAAATATTTCTTCATTTTCCTCAGCAACTCCCTCAATTAATAGTAATCTGTATTTTTCAACAACTTCTTGGAGTTCCTCTGGGATGTCAATTTCATAATAATTAGAACCAAGAGTATCCTCATCCCACACAAAAGCTTTATTCTTTATCAAATCAACTACTCCAATGAAGTTCTCCTCAGTTCCAATAGGAATTTGTATTGGAATTGGATTAGCTCCTAATTTGTCTTTAATTTGGATTACTACATTGAAAAAATCTGCACTTGATCTATCCATTTTATTAATAAAACAAATCCGGGGGACTTTATATTTATCAGCTTGACGCCATACAGTTTCCGTTTGAGGTTCGACACCTCCAACTCCACAAAAAATTGCCACCGCACCATCTAACACTCTTAACGAACGTTCAACTTCAACAGTAAAATCTACATGACCTGGAGTGTCGATAATATTAATTTTATAATTTTGATTTTGCAAGTCCCAAAAAACAGTTGTTGCCGCTGAAGTTATTGTAATTCCCCTTTCTTGCTCCTGAATCATCCAATCCATAGTGGCATTACCATCATGAACTTCTCCAATTTTATAATTTTTTCCAGTATAATATAGTATTCTCTCTGTTGATGTAGTTTTACCTGCATCAATATGAGCCATGATTCCTATATTTCTGGTATTTTGTAACATTTTGATTATTGTTCTCTCGATTTTACTATTAAAAACGAAAATGCGAAAAAGCTTTATTTGCTTCTGCCATTCGGTGCATATCCTCTTTACGTTTAAATGCTCCGCCTTCTTCTTTGTATGCTGCCATAATTTCAGACGCCAATTTTTGGCTCATCGATTTCTCATGACGGTTTCGGGCATATTTAATCATAGACTTCATTGCTAAGGACATTTTTCTATCCGCACGAATTTCAGATGGTATTTGAAAAGTAGCCCCGCCAATTCTTCTACTTCTAACTTCAACCATTGGCGTCACATTTGATAATGCTTTTTTGAAAGCTTCTAAACCATCTTCTTTCAATTTTTCAGCAACAATTGCTAAAGCATCATACATAATATTGAAAGCTATACTTTTCTTTCCACGAAGCATAATATTATTCACAAACTTAGTTACGATAATATCGTTATACTTTGGATCAGGAAGGATAATTCTTTTCTTTGGTGTTGTTTTCCTCATAATGACAAGATTTTTGTTTTATTTCTTGGCTTTTGCTTTTGGTTTTTTCGTTCCGTATTTTGATCGACGTTGGTTTCTACCTTCAACCCCTGATGTGTCAAGTGCACCACGAATAATGTGATACCTAACACCTGGAAGATCTTTCACTCTACCACCCCGAATCATGACTATCGAGTGTTCTTGAAGATTATGACCTTCACCTGGAATATATGCATTAACTTCTTTCCCATTTGTAAGTCTAACCCTTGCAACTTTTCTCATTGCTGAATTAGGTTTCTTTGGAGTAGTTGTATAAACTCTCACACAAACACCTCTACGTTGTGGGCAAGAATCCAAAGCAGGAGACTTGCTTTTATATGTCAATTTTTTTCGTCCCTTGCGAACTAACTGTTGTATAGTTGGCATATGATTGAATTTGTTGTTATTATATTATTATTCGTCCTTTTTTTCGGGACTGCAAAGGTATAAATATTTTTGAACAACGAATAGTTTATAAAAAAAAAAATCAAGATTAATCAAATTCAACTTCTATTCTTATGACCTATTTCTAAATTCAAGACTCATAACTTACTGAATAAAATATATTTACAAAATATACTGTCTTGAAAAAAATAATCTATAATTCTTCAATTATTTTAAATAATTTTGCAGTTTCAATTAAATTAAACATCTTGGACAATATTTTATCGAAATTAAATGAACCCCAAAAGTCAGCAGTTACTCATACTGAAGGTCCTGTAATGGTAATTGCAGGTGCTGGCTCGGGTAAAACCAGAGTACTCACATATAGAGTGGCTTGGCTCTTAAAAAAAGGTGTTGACCCTTTCGAAATTCTAGCATTAACCTTTACAAATAAGGCAGCTTTAGAAATGAAAGAGCGAATAATTGAGTTAATTGGAGGAAATGAAGCAAGAAATGTATGGATGGGTACATTTCACTCTATTTTTTCAAGAATATTAAGATCTGAGTCTGATAGCTTAGGTTATAGTTATAATTTCACTATTTATGATAAAGATGATTCACGAAGTGTAATGCGTTCAATTTTAAAAGAACAAAACATTGATAATAAAGCGTATAATCCAGACTTTGTTCTTCATCGTATTTCTCAGGCAAAATCAAGTCTGATTTCTGCAAATGAATATGCAAGCAATATTGAAATTCAATCGCAGGATAAATCAATTAATAAACCATTACTTGGAATGCTCTATCTATTATATGTCCAACGTTGCAAACGTTCAGATGCAATGGATTTCGACGATTTGATATTCAATACTAATCTTTTATTCCGAGATTTCCCTGAAGCATTAATTCGATATCAGCATAAATTCAAATATATTTTAGTGGATGAGTATCAGGACACAAATTATGCTCAATATCTGATAATTAAAAAGTTGGCTGCAAGTCACGAAAACATTTGCGTGGTTGGTGATGATGCTCAAAGCATTTATGCTTTCCGGGGAGCAAATATTCAAAACATATTAAATTTTAAAAATGATTATCCTGAACTCATCACATACAAGCTTGAGCAAAATTATCGCTCTACTCAAAATATTGTAAATGCAGCGAATAGTATCATTGCAAAAAACAAACATCAAATTTTTAAAAATATTTGGACTCAAAATGAAGAAGGTCAAAAAGTAACAGTAATTCGAACAGCTTCTGATGGAGAGGAGGGTTCAACCGTTGCTAACTCCATTTTTGAATCAAAAATGAATTATCAGCTTCAAAACGATGCATTTGCAATCTTATACAGAACTAATGCTCAATCCCGTTCTTTTGAAGAAGCTTTACGACGCTTGAGTATTCCTTATCGAATTTATGGTGGTCTTTCGTTTTACAAACGTAAAGAAATCAAAGATGTGTTGGGATATTTTCGCTTGGTTGTAAATAATTATGATGAAGAAGCCCTTTTTAGAATTATTAATTATCCGGCAAGGGGAATAGGTAAAACTACAATCGAAAAAATAATTGTTGAAGCAAATCAGAAGCAATTGAAAGTTTGGGATTTGATGCAAAATATTCAGCATTTGCAGAAGATATTGGGCAGTGGCACTGCATTAAAAGTAGACGAATTTGTAACTAAGATTAAAAGTTTCGTTGTTTTATTGAAAACAAAAAATGCTTTTGATATGGCCAAACATATTGTTAATTCATCTGGAATGCTAAAAGATTTGAATGATGATAAAACCCCGGAAGGAATCAGTCGTTTTGAAAACATTGAAGAAATGCTGAATGCTATAAAAGATTTCTCAGAAATAGAAGTAAATATAGAAACCGGTGAAACCCAAACTAATATCAGAACATTAGATGAGTATATGTTAGAAATAGCATTATATTCTAACGATGAAAAAGATGACGATGATACCAAAAAAGTTTCTTTAATGACAATTCACTCTGCAAAAGGCTTAGAATTTCCTTATGTATATATAGTAGGTGTGGAAGAGAATTTGTTTCCTTCCATTCAATCTATCAATTCAAGAACAGAATTAGAAGAAGAAAGACGTCTGTTTTATGTTGCTCTTACCCGTTCGAAAACAAAAGCTTTTATCACCTACGCTGAAAATCGGTATCGCTGGGGTAATTTAAACTTTTGCGAACCCAGCCGATTTATTGACGAAATTGACCCGGAATATGTAGAATATATCGGGAAGCCTAATTTATTCAATAATAATTGGGATGTATCTCCAAAAACAAAACCCGATTTCAAATCTTCTACTCAAACTTTAAATAATTTCACTCCCCGCGAAAAGCTAAAAAAACTTAATACTATTCTTAGTAATCCTTCTGGTAATACAGACGAAACCGATAATTCCGACTTATTACAAGTAGGTATGGAAGTTGAACACCAACGTTTTGGCAATGGAAAAGTAATTCAAATGGAAGGGAGTGGTCCGAATAAAAAAGCAACCATTTTTTTCAATAGTGTTGGACAAAAACAATTATTGCTTAAATTTGCAAAACTGAAAATAATACAGTAATCAAACTTTTTTCACAACATTTTCGTTGCTTTTACACTGAAATATAAAATTATGAAATACAACACTTCTCAAAGTCTTTTAGTAATTCCTGAATATGGAAGAAATATTCAAAATATGATTGAATATGCAATTACTATTGAAGATAGGGAAAAACGCAACCGATTGGCTAATGTTATTGTTAACATTATGGGTCAGCTCAATCCTCATCTTCGTGAAGCTTTAGATTACAAACAAAAACTTTGGGATCACTTATTTATTATTTCTGATTTTAAATTAGATGTGGATTCCCCTTATGTTAAACCTTCGCCTGAAGTTTTAGCACATAAACCTGTTAAGCCTTCCTATCCTAATGAAACCATTAAGTTTAAACCTTATGGTAAAAATATTGAAAACATTATTCAAAAAGCTATAGAATTGGATGAAGGACTTGAAAAAGACAATCTCACTCAGGTGATTGCCAATCAATTAAAAAAATCATATTTAAGCTGGAACCGTGATTCGGTTAATGACGAGCTGATAATTAATCATCTTGATGTACTTTCGGGGAATAAACTTAAACTCAAAGATGAATTTAAACTCGACTCTACCAATGAAATTATTTTCAGGAATGGAATTAATGCCAGTAAAAAGAAACCGGCTAAGCCTTTTATCAAGAAAAAGAAAAACAATAACTTCAATCCCGGCAGATAAGAAATGAATTCTTTTGAAATCATTGGTGGAACTCGATTAAAAGGGGATATCGAACCTCAGGGAGCGAAAAATGAAGCCCTTCAGGTGATTTGTGCCTGCTTGCTTACCGATGAGGAAGTGATTATTAAAAACTTACCCGAAATCAGAGATATTCAAAAGCTTATCGAGCTTATGGAAGTGCTTGGAGTGAAGGTTTGTAAAATTTCCGCTGACACTTATTCTTTCACTGCCAACAATGTAGACATTAATCGTATTGAATCAACAGAATTCAAACAATTATCAACTAACTTGAGGGGTTCTGTCATGGTGGTGGGTCCTTTGCTGGCTAAATTTGGGAAAGCAAGCATTCCCCGACCCGGAGGCGATAAAATTGGTCGGCGCCGATTAGACACCCACTTTATTGGATTACAGAATCTAGGGGCCATATTCAACTTCACTCCAAACACAAACTTCTATTCCGTTACTGCTACTCAGTTGAAAGGAGCCAGTATGCTGTTAGAAGAAGCTTCGGTTACGGGTACAGCTAACATTATTATGGCTGCTGTGCTTGCCAATGGGAAGACTGTAATTTACAATGCTGCATGTGAACCTTATATTCAGCAGCTTTGCAAAATGCTCATTTCAATGGGAGCACAAATTTCAGGTGTTGGCTCTAATTTACTTATAATTGAAGGAGTGAGTTCGTTACATGGCTGCACTCACCGCCTGCTGCCTGATATGATAGAAATTGGAAGTTTTATTGGCTTAGCTGCCATGACCCAATCAGAAATCACCATAAAAAACGTTGCTTACGACCAATTGGGGCTAATTCCATTGGTATTTCAACGCTTAGGCATACAAATGCAACGTAGGGGCGACGATATTTTTATCCCAACACAAGAATCATACGAAATTGAGACATTTATCGACGGTTCAATCCTAACGGTTTCTGATGCCATTTGGCCCGGATTTACACCCGACTTACTGAGTGTTATACTCGTTATTGCCACTCAGGCAAAAGGGAGTGTGCTCATTCATCAAAAAATGTTCGAGAGCCGCTTGTTTTTTGTGGATAAACTAATCGATATGGGAGCACAAATCATACTTTGCGACCCGCATCGTGCCACAGTTATCGGAATGAATCGCCAATTTCCCCTTAGAGGCATCGAAATGGTATCACCTGACATCAGAGCAGGAGTATCACTTTTAATTGCCGCTTTATCTGCTGAAGGAAAGAGCATTATTCATAATATTGAACAAATTGACCGAGGCTATCAACATATCGAAACCCGCCTCCAACAAATTGGCGCAAAAATTGTTAGAATATAAACCCGAATTTATTAATCAAATACACATAACAAAATGAAAAAAGTAATTCAAATCTCAACATTATTTTTATTTATCACCGCATTTACCCTAGTTGCCATCTCACAAACCGGCACTTCTAAAAAACCAAGCGGAAATCAAACCAAACTTATATCAAAAGTTGCCGAAGGTATCGAAATCGGAAACAAAGCTCCTGAGCTCAACTTCAATTCGCCTCAAGGCAAAGCCATTAAACTCTCATCGTTGAAAGGATACATTGTGTTGGTCGACTTTTGGGCATCATGGTGTGGGCCTTGTCGTAGAGAAAATCCAACAGTAGTGGCTGCTTACAAACTTTATAAAGACAAAAAATTCAACAATGCAAAAGGATTTATCATTTATAGCGTTTCGCTCGACAACAATAAAGATGCATGGGTAAAAGCCATTGAAAAAGACGGTTTGGTTTGGGAAAACCACGTGAGTGATTTAAAAGGTTGGTCGTCAGAAGCTGCACGTTTGTATAAAGTTAGCTCTATTCCTACCAATTTCCTATTAGATAAAGACGGAATTATTCTTGCTAAAAACCTTAGAGGAACAACCTTGGAAGATGAACTTTTTAAATTGGTAAAGAAATAAGATAATCCGTTTTGAGTTGAAGTTCTGAGTTTATTGAAGTATTTTATGCTCACACGTTTTTATTGGGGTTTGAGCTAAATGTTTTTGCAATCTAAAAAGAAAGAACTTAGTTTTGATTAGGAGCAAGCCTAAGTCGGTTCGATCATAAAAGGCTTGGC